>JABCOA020000022.1 GCA_013333875.2 Flavobacteriaceae bacterium
CCCGATAACTCTATGGCAGGGAACGATGATGGAGATTTTGTTCCTGCTGTTGGCGTTGGCTACGGCTCTCACAGCTTTTGGGTTGCCGAGCCTTTGGGCTTGTTCTTGGTAGGAAATGGTCTCTCCGAAAGGGATTTTTAGCAGTTCTTCCCAGACTCTCTGCTGAAATTCTGTTCCTGAAAACTTTACAGGAACAGAGAATTTTTTCAGTTTTCCTTTGAAATAAAGGTTTAATTCTTTTTCGGCTAAATCCAAGATAGAATTGCTCTCGTGGATACAGTTTTTGAAAGAATTAATGTTTTTCTCTGTGTATTTACTGTCTTCAAAGTCCAGCGAAAGCAGTCCCTCTTCATCAGCCACAGCATACAGTCTGCCGATGGGCGTGGAAATGTATTTTAGGTAAAAATTCATTTTAAGCAAAAATTTTTCAAATATAACAAAAATCGCTCAATTTTATTTAGATTAAATTTAAACAAGTATCTTTGTCGAAGAAAAAACGATTCAAAAAGAAATGAAAAATCCTCTGACCCTTTTTGATATTCCTGACGGAAAAAAAGTAAAGGTTTTGGGCTATGATGACAGAGTTCTAGAAATGCCCACCAAAATTCTAGAAATGGGAATTCTTCCAGAAACGGAAGTGGTGGTGCTTCATAGAGCGCCATTCAGCGGGCCTCTTTATGTGGAATACGGAGAGGAGGATACTTGCGTGGCTCTTCGCAGTGAGGAGGCTAAATTTATCTTGGTAGAATATATAGATTGATGGCGAAAAAGACTAAAAATATACTGCTCGTAGGAAACCCGAATGTAGGAAAATCCACCGTTTTTAATCATCTCTGTAACAGACAGCAGAAGACAGGGAATTATGCAGGAGTTACGGTGGATAGCTATACGGGAAGTTACGATTACGAAGGCGAAACCATTACAATAACCGATTTGCCTGGAGCGTACAGCATCTATCCCAGCTCTGAGGATGAGGCTGTTTTCAGTAGGTTTTTGGTGCAGGAGCCGAGGGAATACCACGGAATTCTCTACATAGCAGATGCTATCAACATCAGGCGAAGTCTGCTTCTTCTTCAGCAGATAAAGGATTTGGGAATTCCTGTGATGATGGTTTTGAACCAAATGGATTTGGCACAGAAAAAAGGATTTACCTTTGATTTAGCTAAAATGGAGAAGGCTTTGGGCGTGAAAATCATTCCTGCCAATGCGAAGGAAAACGAGGGAATGGAAGCTGTGAAAAAGGCAATTTATGACAATGAATTTCAGCAGGAAACCACTCCAAGTTTTGAAATTCCGATGGAGCATAAAGGTTTGGTTTTCAAGTTAAAAAATCAACTGAAAGAGGAAAACGATTACAAAATATGGACACTGCTTTCTGCCGAAAAATATTTAGGGAAGTTAGAAAGTATGGCCGAGCAGCTTAATCAGGAAATGGTCAAATGTCTTGTTCCCAAAAGAATGCAGGTTCAGGAAACCATCAGAAGATACCAGAATATCGATAAAATCCTTCCAGAATTTTTCTCAAAAAAGAAGCAAGAAAAGAAACTCCTCACGGAGAAACTAGATAAAATTTTGGTGCATCCGTTTTTCGGGTATTTGATTTTTGGAGTATTATTATTGCTGATTTTCAATAGTGTATTTTACTTGGCGGAATACCCTATGAAATGGATAGAGGACGGTGTGGTGTTTTTTGGTGACTGGGCAGGAGAGTACCTTCCAGAGGGACCTCTCAAAAGTCTTTTTACCCAAGGAATTATCCCAGGGATAGTCGGCGTGCTGCCGTTTGCGCCACAGATAGGTATTTTGTTGTATGTACTTTATTTACTGGAAGACTCGGGCTACATGGCGAGGATAGTTTTTCTCACGGACAGGTTTTTAAGACCTTTCGGACTGAATGGGAAAAGCATCGTTCCGCTGGTTTCTAGTACGGCGTGCGCAGTTCCTGCCATTATGGGAGCGAGAAATATAGAAAATATAAAGGAAAGACTGCTTACTATATTGGTTACGCCTTTTATGACCTGTTCTGCGAGGCTGCCTGTGTACAGCATCATTATAGGGCTGATCATCCCAGATGAATATTTCTTAGGTTTTATCAGTTATAAAGCAGTGATGATGCTGATCATGTATATCGCTGGTTTTCTGATGGCTTTGGGGGCTTCATTTGTTTTAAAGAAAATCATCAGAGCCAATGAAAAATCATACCTTGTGATGGATTTGCCGCCTTATAAAGTCCCGATGTGGGGGAATAATTTCAGGCTCACGATGAATAAAGTCTGGGGCTTCATCACAAGTTCAGGGAAGATTATTTTCTCGGTTACAGTGCTGCTTTGGGCATTGGCGTTCTTTGGGCCAAGACAAAACACAGACCAAATCATTTCGGCTGATGTAGAAATGGAGGATTCCTATTTGGCTATTTTGGGCAAAGGCATAGAGCCTGTGGTAGAGCCTTTGGGCTACGATTGGAAAATAGGCGTGGGCGTAATCACGAGTTTTGCGGCGAGGGAAACCTTTGTAGGAACGATGGCTACGCTCTATGGGCTGGAAGATGTGGATACCGAATCCGAAGAGGGCGAACTGCGAATTATGGACAAAATGCGAAAAGACACCAAACCCAACGGAGAAAAAGTTTTCAGTTTCGCTACTGGACTTTCGGTGCTTATGTTCTATGCCTTTGCGATGCAGTGTATTTCCACCATTGCCATTGTTTATAAGGAAACCAGAAGCATGAAATGGACGCTTGTGCAGATGTTTGGGATGACAGGAATAGCCTATTTGGTTTCGTTTTTAGTTTATCAAATTTTTAAATAATTAGAGAAATGATTTATTTTCAATATGTTATCATAGCAATGATACTGCTGATGGCGGTTTATTGTCTTGTGAGAATTTTCACTAAAAATTTTTCTTCCAAGAAGAAAGGAAACGGCTGTGATAAGGGTTGCGGCTGTTCGTAGTTTATTTTTTCAGCGAAATAATTTTTCTTTCTTAAAGCTGTTTTAACGACTCAAATTCTACCCAATATTTAGGAGATTTCTTATCTTTGTAGAACACTTTTGACAAAAAATAATGGAGACAGAGGAAAAATCGGTAAAAATATTAACCAAATATTTTAGTGATACTCTTGATGAAATAGTTGTAGAAACGCTTTGGGCAGAAGTAATTGATGAGGAAAAAGGTTGGTATAAAGTAGATAACATTCCTTTTTATGGGGCAGAGTTTTCGTGTGGAGATGTTGTTTTAGCGGAGTATGATGAGTCGGAAATGTGTCTTGTTTATCGAAAAGTAGTTGAACATTCGGGAAATTCCACTGTGCAAGTTGTTGTATTTGAGGACGGATTTGATATAGAATCTTTACGAGAGGAATTTAATGAGTTGGGATTTTACTCAGAAAGAGCAGGGAGCAGCTATTTCGTGTTGGAAATTCCTTTTGAAAAAAATTATAATATTATTTATACTAAACTCTTATCACTTCAAGACAAAGGCTTATTGGAGTTTGCAGAGCCAGTTCTTTCGGAAAAACATTTTAAAGAAAAATAAAATATGTCATTAATAAAATCAATTTCAGGAATTAGAGGGACTATCGGAGGAAAAGTGGGAGACAATCTCACGCCGCTGGATGTGGTGAAATTTACCTCTGCATTTGGGTCTTGGCTTCAGAATAATAAAGGTAAAAAGGACTTGACGCTCGTTATCGGTAGAGATGCCAGAATTTCGGGGCAGATGGTTTCTTCGCTGGTTTCTGCTACTTTGCAGGGGCTGGGTATCCATGTGATAGATCTAGGGCTTTCTGCTACGCCTACGGTGGAGGTGATGGTGCCAGAACTTGGGGCAGATGGCGGAATTATCCTTACGGCTTCGCATAACCCTAAACAGTGGAACGCTCTGAAACTTCTTAATGAAAAAGGAGAATTTATCAATGGAGAAAACGGTGCTGAGGTTTTGGCGCTTGCTGAGCGTGAGGATTTCGGCTATGCAGAGGTGGATAACCTTGGTAAATACGAGACTAGAGAAGATGGCTTCGCGGTTCATATCGCTAAAATTCTTGCTCTGCCGATGGTAGATGCAGAGGCGGTGAAGGCTAAAAAATTCAAAGTAGTGCTGGATGCCGTAAATTCCACTGGTGGAATGGCGCTTCCGCCACTTTTGGAACAGCTTGGTTGTGAGGTGGTTAAACTTTATTGTGAGCCAAACGGACATTTTCCACATAACCCAGAACCTTTGAAAGAGCACCTTACGGACATTTGTGATTTGGTGAAAAAGGAAAAAGCAGATTTGGGAATCGTGGTTGATCCCGATGTGGATAGACTCGCTCTCATCGATGAAAATGGAGAAATGTTTGGTGAGGAATATACTTTGGTAGCTGTTGCAGATTATCTTTTAAGACATGAAAAAGGCGTGGCGGTGTCTAATCTTTCTTCCAGCCGTGCCCTACGAGATGTAGCGAAAATGCATGATTCTGAATACTTTGCGAGTGCAGTGGGAGAGGTGAATGTAGTGACTCTGATGAAAGAGAAAAACGCTGTGATTGGTGGAGAAGGGAACGGCGGAGTTATCTATCCAGACCTGCACTACGGAAGGGATTCGTTAGTTGGAGCTGCATTGTTTTTGACACATTTGGCTAAAGAAAATAAATCTGTTTCTGAACTAAGGGCTACATATCCTGCCTACTTTATGGGTAAGAAAAAAATAGAACTGACGCCAGAAATCAATGTAGATGAGTTTTTGGAGAAGATAAAAACAAAATATCAAAACGAGGAAATCTCTACGATAGATGGTGTGAAAATAGATTTTGCAGAAAACTGGGTTCATCTTAGAAAATCCAATACAGAACCGATAATCCGTATCTACACCGAAGCAAAATCACAAAAAGAAGCCGATGAGCTGGGTGATAGATTTATCAAGGAGATTAGAAGTTTTATAGTTTAAATAAAAATAAAAACCATCTAAACAGATGGTTTTTATTATTTCTTAATTTGGATTTTTACCCAATTCATTTAGCTCTTGTTGCATTTCATAATCAGATTTATATTTTTCCCAATTAACAACACGGGTATCTGACCATAAGTTATGCCATCCTCCATCTTCTTTCAAGAAAGAAAGTCCATCAAAAGGAACTAATCTTGAGATGTTTCGGATAAAAAAATCTTTCTGTGTAGGAGTCGTTCCATCGATTGAGACTACTTTAGTCTTTGTGATGTATTTTCCAATACTTCTACCTTTGGTGAAATATTCAAAGGAGAATATATAAATGAAATATAAAACGCTGGTAAATAAATAATCTAGAGCACGATTTCCATCTATATACAGAAGCCATTGTAGAGGAGCTTCTATTCCTATAACGGAAAGTATTCCTAGAAATATACCTAAAAAGAAAATGAAAATGTAGAATACTATAAAGTCTATGATGTAATTAAGAAGTCGCGTGCCTTGGCTGGCTCTATTGTTTTGTACAGTAGAAGATAGTTGTTTTAGTATCATAAAAAAAGTTTTTATATATTTATACAAAAATAAAAATAAATTCTCATCAGATAATAAAAACTTTTACCTTTGTAGAAAAATTAGCAGATTTTGGAAGAGGAATTTTTTTTGAAAAAAGAACTTATGAAAAAGTTCAAAAAATGATGAGGGAATTGATAATTTTTAAATTTAATTGAAATTATGGATTTATTTACAAAAATGCTTTTGGATTCAAAAGAAAACGATAAATTTCTATGCCTTTACGAATATTCGGATGATGATAAATTTTGGTTTGGTAAGGTTATTGATTTCAATGAAGAAATTATCATATTACAGCATTATACTAAATTTGGTAAGAAAGATGGGGAGATAATATTGCAAAGGTCTATAATTAGCGAGATTGACTTTGATGATGATTATACTGAAGCAATGGTTTGTGTTATCAATCATAGTGATGAAATAGACCGAAAAACAGAAATTCCAATAAATTGTGAAGATACCAAAAATTGGCGAAAGTCTTTCTTGGAGCAAGTGAAAAATAGAACTGATTTTCTTACTTCTGTAAAAATAAATGGTTCGGTTTTTGCAGGTTTTGTAAAAGATGTAGATGAGGAATTTTTCATGCTGCATTGTATAGGTGTTAGGGGAGAAGATAAGGGAAACATAATTTTCAGAATAGAGGATGTGACGGAGTTTTCTTTTGATGATAGGGAAGATAGAAAAACATTGATGCTGTATCAATGGAAATCAAAAAAACAATAAATAAAACGCTAAAAGCGATAGATTTTGGAAGAGGAATTTTTTGAAAATGAACTTGTAAAAAAGTTCGAAGAAATGATAGAAAATAACGAGGAATATTATTTCAGTTCAGAGGAGCTGGAAGATATCATCGTGCATTATTTGGAGCTGGGAGATATTGCATTTGCGGAGTTGGCTGTCAACTATGCACTGAGACTGCACCCTAATTCCATAGAGATAAAAACCAAAAGATTAGAAATTCTTCTGGAACAGCAGAAATATACACAGGTAAAGGAGCTGATGGCGGAGCTTAGAAATTCATCAATGGAAACTATGGATTTTTTGGTCTGCTGTGCGAAATATTATTCCAATCTTGGAAATCCGAGAAGGGCGATAGAATATTGCGAAAAAGCTCTAAAATACGGCGAAGAGCAGAATTTTCTGCATAATTTCATCGCAGATGAATATGTGAATTTGGAAGACCCTTTTAATGCGCTGAAAAACTATAAATTAGCCCTAAAATATGATGCCTACGATGATTATTCATTGGAGAATGTTATGATTTGCTACAACCAGCTGAATAAAGCCGATGAGGCAAGGAAATTTTTGGAAAATTATCTTGATGAATTTCCATTTTCCGAGATGGGCTGGTATGAATATGGGCAGTTTCATTTCAACAAAAAGAATTATAGAGAAGCTATCAAGGGATTTGATTATGTGCTGGCAATCAACAGTGATTCCCTTTCTATTTATGGGAGCAAGGCGGCGTGTTATGAAGCGCTGAACGAATGGGAAAAAGCCATAGAAGTCTATGAAGAACTGTTGGAATTAGAATACACCAAAGCGTTTACTTACTATAAAATAGGGCTTTGCTACAAGGAAATGAAACAATGGGCTTCTGCGCTGAGTGCTTTCCAACAGTCGCTCAGAGAAGATCCGCAGTTTTATATGTCTATGATGGAGCAGTCGGATGTCTATTATGAGATGCATAAATATGAGGAAGCGCTATATTTCGCGAAAGAAGCGGTTTCACTCAATGAAACTAATCTGGATTATCAGAAAAAATTGGCTTTTCTATACATAGAAGGTGGAAAATTTGAAGAGAGTATTTCCTGTTTGAAAAAAATCGTGGAAATGGAGCTAGACCGCTTCTACAACTGGTATGCGTACAGCGAGGTGCTTATGCTCATCGGTGAGTATGAAGAGGCAGTTTCACTTTTAGAAAAAGCCCTGAAACAGCACCATAGAGCAGAGCTTTTCTATCAAATGAGCAACTGCTATTTTCATCTGAAAGAAGAGCAGAAAGCCAAGGATTTCCTTGAAATAGCGCTTGATTTAGATCCGTCCTTATCAGAAGATATGCAGCAGAAATATCCGTATATAAGGGAAGAAGTCAAAAATAAAATAAAAAACAAAACAAAAGACAGTAATTAGTTACTGTCTTTTTCGTTAGAGAATTTATGCGTTTTTTTCGTTCCCTCGTAGGTTTCGTATTGTAGGAAACGACATTCCAGCTTTCCATTGAATAGTTTGACTTTTCTGGAAGGGCGAAGTCCTATTTTCTTAACCGCTTCTAAATCAGAGGTTATAATCCAAGAAAGCGTGTTGGGATAGTTTTGTTTAAAGGTATCACCTATTTTTTTGTAAAAATCTTCTTCTTTGATGGAAATTCTTTTGTCATACGGTGGGTTGAACATCACCATCAGAGGGAAAAGCTCTTTTTTAGACTCGAAGAAATTTTGTTTTCGGATTTCTATAATGTCTTCCATTTCTATGGATTCTACATTGGTTCTTGCGGCTTTTACAGCAGAAGGGTCAATATCGTAACCGATGATTTTTCCAGAAAATTCCGTTATTCTATTAAGTCTAAATTCTCTGATTTTACTGAAAAGTTCAGCATCATAATTTTTCCAGTTTTGGAAGGCAAATTTCTTTCTAAAAATCTGTGCTGGAAGGTTTAGGGCAATCATAGCGGCCTCTATCAGAAGGGTTCCGCTTCCGCACATAGGGTCTAGGAAATTTCCCTTTCCGTCCCATCCAGCGATTTGAAGCATTCCTGCCGCCAAAACCTCATTGATAGGCGCTTCTGTCTGCTCTTTTCGGTAACCTCTTTTAAATAAAGCATCTCCCGAACTATCCAGCGAAATGCTCACCAGTTCTCGGTCTATGTGCAGCTGGAGTTTTATTTCTGGGTTTTTGGTGTCTATATCAGGGCGTTTTCTGTATTTTGCCTTGAAAAAATCTACAATGGCATCTTTCATTTTCAGAGTCATGAACTGGGAGTGCCTGAATCTCTCGGAATTTATCGTAGCATCTATGGCAAAGGTCTGGTCTGGACTTAGAATTTCATCCCACGGGAATGCGAAAATTTTATCATAAAATCGGTCTTCGTTCCACGCTTTGAAAGTAAGTATCGGCACTAAAATTTTCAGCGCTGTTCGGCAGGAATAGTTGATTTTATACAAAAATCCTAAATCTCCCTCACAGGTTACTGCTCGGTTTTTTATTTCAACATTTCTTCCGCCCAGTTTTTTAACTTCCTCAGCGAGAGTATTTTCCAATCCAAAAAATGTTTTGATTTGAATATTGATGTTTTCTGTATCCATTAACTTTAAAATATTCTGCAAATTTAGTCAATAAAAGAGAAAAACTAAAAAAGAGAGAAAAATATAGAAATTTCTTTAGGTTTCATTTTATAATGATTAAATTGCATTCCATTAAAAAGTATATTTTATGAAAAGAATAATTTTATTTTTTATGGCAGGGCTTTTTCTCATTTCTTGTAGTAGAGAGAATGATAAAATGACTGATGAAACATTAGCGAATAGCGCAAAAATGCAGTTGCCAACCAAAGTAACAATAGCAGAAAACAACAAAGTAATATCGAAAAGGTTTGAATATCAAAACGATAACGAACTAAAAGAAATAATAGACGAAGGAAGTGGCGAGAGGATTGTTTTCGTGTATGAAAAAGATTTTATCACATCTAAAATCAGATATTCTCAGGCAGGAGAAGAACTAGGGAAGACTAATTATCAGTACAACAACGGAAAATTGTCATCAGTAATAGATGAAGTAGTAATATCAGATTCTGGGATTCAGTATAAGAGGGTCGTTACACGAGAGTATAGTTATAACAGCTCAGAGGTTTTGGTGAATGAGAATGTAAAATACCATTCAGAATCATATGCTTATAATCTTAAAGATGAAAATTTTACGCATACTTATGTCCTAAATGGAGAAAATATCACAAAAATTCATCACGAGATAAGCAAAAATGTTCCTAGTGGACATTTTTACCTAAATCCCAATAATATGGTGGTAATAGATGAAGAGGTAACATATGATGCTAAAAACAGTCCATATAAAAAAATTAAAGGTTTTTCTGCTTTGGCTACCGAGTTTTGTGGTTTAGATAAGGATGAAAATACTATTGCTGATTATCTTAATTATAGGTGGGTAAGCCATAATCCTACTTTAATCAAAAAATCAATAAATTTATATGGAAGTGGAGCCGATAGTAGTGAGTATAAATTTCAATATGAGTATAAAAATAATTTCCCTATAAAAACGAAATTGAATATTGATAATCAGACTATTACTACGATGGTTTATGAATATAATAAATAATATAAATGCCTTCTTTATTTGCGAGAAGGCATTTATTATTTCTATGGAGATGTTTATTTTAAAAATAACTAAATTTGCATTTCGTTTTATTCAATTTTTTTCGGATGGTAGCTTTTTTTCTTGTTCTCAGTGTTTTAGTGGGAGTTTTGTTAGGGAATTTTTTTGGGAATAATGAAAATTTAGCCAAAAGACTTCTGGTGCTCAGCGCTGGGTTTCTCATTGCGGTCTGTGTGGTGGAGGTTTTTCCGCAGATTTATAACTCTGGGAATGAGAATATTGGGCTGTGGGTCATCATTGGAGTGGTTTTGCAGATGGTTTTGGAAGGCATGACTAAGGGATTCGAGCATGGTCATTTTCATTATGAAAAATGTAATATTTTCCCTATTGGACTGCTGGTGGGAATGTTTATTCATGCATTTATAGAAGGAATTCCATTGGCTGGAATGCATTTGGATTCGCCGTATTTGTTGGGAATTTTGGTGCATAATCTGCCGATTTCCTTTGTGCTGGGAGCTTTTTTATTGAGGGAAAAGAAAAACAAGCTGATTGCGTGGGTTACCATCGCGTTTTTTGCGGCGGCATCTCCGCTGGGAATGCTGCTTGGGAAATACTTTAAACCTGAATGGCAGGCGTATTTCTTGGCGCTGTCGGGCGGGATTTTTCTACATATTTCTTCGGTTATTATTTTTGAAAATAATAGTAAAAGCCACCAGATAAACTGGGAAAAAATGTTTTTGGTGATTTTGGGCGTGGGTGTGGCTCTGGCTGGGCATTTATTTCACGAACATAGCCATCATTAGCCAAGTAATATTATCTTTGTAAAAAATTAAGTTTAAAAAATCAAATAAAAATATGTTTCGAACACATACTAATGGCGAACTGTCGCTGAAAAATCTTAACGAAACCGTTACTCTTGCAGGCTGGGTGCAGACTATCCGAGACAAAGGATTTATGATTTGGGTGGATCTGCGTGACCGATATGGCATCACTCAGTTGGTTTTTGATGAAGAAAGAACTTCCAAAGACCTTTTGGAAAAGGCTAAAAACTTGGGGCGTGAATTTGTCATCCAAGTGGAAGGAAAAGTCATAGAAAGAGCTTCTAAAAACCCAAAAATCCCAACAGGAGAAATAGAGATTTTAGTAGAAAAACTCACTATTTTGAATGAATCTGTGCTGCCGCCTTTTACCATCGAAGATGAAACTGACGGTGGCGAGGAACTTCGTATGAAATACAGATATCTGGACATTAGAAGAAATCCAGTGAAGGATAAACTTATTTTCAGACATAAAATCGCTCAGAAAGTCCGAAATTATCTCTCTGAGCAGGGCTTTATAGAGGTGGAAACGCCTGTTCTTATCAAATCTACTCCAGAGGGCGCGAGGGATTTCGTGGTGCCGAGCCGTATGAACGAAGGGCAGTTCTATGCACTTCCGCAGTCGCCACAGACTTTCAAGCAGCTTCTGATGGTGGGCGGAATGGACAAATATTTCCAAATTGTAAAATGTTTTCGTGATGAAGACCTTCGTGCGGACAGACAGCCTGAATTTACGCAGATAGACTGCGAAATGGCTTTCGTGGAGCAGGAAGATGTGATGGATGTTTTTGAAGGTTTGGCAAAAAATCTTTTGGAGGAAACGACAGGAAAGAAATTTGGTCAATTCCCAAGAATGACTTTCGCAGAGGCGATGAGAAAATACGGAAACGACAAGCCAGACATCCGTTTCGGAATGGAGTTCGTGGAGCTGAATGACCTTGTGAAAGGAAAAGAATTTAAAATCTTTGATGAAGCAGAGCTTGTTGTCGGAATCAATGTAGAAGGGAAAGCAGACTACACAAGAAAGCAGATAGATGAGCTTATCGACTGGGTAAAACGCCCGCAGATAGGAGCGAGCGGAATGGTTTGGCTAAAATTCCAAGAAGATGGTGTACTTACTTCTTCGGTGAATAAGTTTTATAATGAAAATGATTTGAAAGCCATTGCTGAGAAATTTAATGCTCAAAAAAGCGATTTGATGTTCGTTATGAGCGGCGATGCTAATAAAGTAAGAGCTCAGCTTTCTGCACTGAGAATGGAGCTGGGAAATAGACTTGGGCTAAGAAAAGGCGATGAATTTGCGCCGCTTTGGGTTGTGGATTTTCCGCTTTTGGAATGGGATGAGGAGAGCGGAAGATACCACGCGATGCACCATCCGTTCACTTCGCCGAAACCAGAGGATATTCCGCTTTTGGAAACTTCACCTGGGGAGGTTAGAGCCAATGCTTATGACCTTGTTCTCAACGGCAACGAGATTGGCGGCGGGTCTATCCGTATCTATGATAAAGACTTGCAGTCCAAGATGTTTGCTCTTTTAGGATTTAGCCCAGAAGAGGCGGAAGCTCAGTTTGGCTTTTTGATGAATGCTTTCAGATATGGTGCGCCTCCTCATGGCGGATTGGCCTTTGGGTTTGATCGTTTGGTTGCTATTTTGGATGGTAACGAGGTTATCCGTGACTACATCGCCTTTCCGAAAAACAACAGCGGAAGGGATGTGATGATAGATGCGCCTTCGCAGATAGATGAGGTGCAGCTGGAGGAACTGAATATCAGCGTTAGAAAATAAATATTTAGTTATAGTATCAAATAAAGCGAGATTCTTAATTAAGAATCTCGCTTTATTTGATTTATATGAATGTGTTTTTTAGTTCCACCGAATATTATCAATATCTGTGCCAAAATTAAATTTTAGTTGCTATCGGCCTGTGGAACGCTTATTTTACTGAATAATTTTTCTTTCCAAGAAACCCAGTTATATTTCTTAGCAAAGATAAAAATGATTAAAAGATATAATGTAAACATTAGAATAATATGATAAAATTCAATGCCAGGAGCGGAGAGTTCTTTGAAAAGAGATGGTGTCTGGAATACTGACCAGTCCGATGTGGAGAGAATACACGCAAAAAAGTTGTTAGCAAAATGAATCCCAAGAGCAAGTTCCAGCCCGTCATCCATCAGAGTGACAATTCCGAGCAGAAATCCCATCCCGATGTAGAAAAACATGATTTTGTAGCCCATTTTGGAAACTTCTGGATTAGCGAAATGAGCCAGTCCAAATAAAATGGAGGAAAGGAAAAGCGGAACCCATCGATTTTTGGATAAAAGCCCAAGCCACTGCATAAAATACCCTCGGAAAAAATACTCCTCAAAACCGATCTGGACGGGCAGTAATATCAGAGCCATAATGCATAACATAAAGAACTTCAAAGGCTGGAAATTCCATGCGTAGCCAGAAGGATTCATAAAATATTCTAAAAAGAAAGTCCCTGCAATAATCCCTCCATAGACTAAAAAGCTGAAAGAGATTCGTCGGAAATCTATTTTTTTTCGGCTGGTGGTGAACTGGGTGATGGATTGGTTATGAAATACTTTAACAATAAAAAATAAAGGAAATAGAAAAAAAGCAAAGCTGACCAAAGTCAAGGCAAAAGTCGGTAGTTCGCCTATTTGACTTATCATTTCTTTCATCACTTTTTCTGTTTCATTATTATTTTCTTGGAATGCTCCTTGGAATAAAAGTAATAAAACAATGGCGCATACTATGGCATAAACTTGTTTGCTTTTCGCTGAAAAAACCTGTGAAATGTACATAATAGATTATTTAGAATGATTTTTATCTATTAGTATACTTTATTTATGATTTGTTACAAAGATAAAATAACAAAAAACTCTTCTCGTATTTCACGAGAAGAGTTGAGGGTTTTATTATTCTTCTTTAATGTAAGAGCGATCAGCCGATATTTCGTATAAATATTCATCATATGTCGGGTCATTATGTACTCTCGCATGAACCCCTACACCATTAGGGTAATCGCCATTATAAGTGTTCTCTTTATCATAACTATATCGGTATTCCCAATAATCTCCATCATGAAAATCTCTAGTTTTGATATTATCTATATATCTAAGGTCTTCTATACGCTCAATGCCATGATTGTAATAAGGCAACTCATAGGAAAGAGGTCTGATATAAAACTCTACAACCAAAGCAGGAAAACCTTTTATGTTTCTAAGGGCGTTTTTGGTGTTGTAGTATTCTATAGTTTGTTTAATGTTGCCTTGTTCATCAAAGGTTTTTGTAACTCTGCCGTTTTCTACAAGAAGAGTTATCGTTTTTTCTTTTCCTGTTTCAGGAATAGCAGAACAAGTGTCGGCGCCCATCTCTATTTTGACAGTAACTTTGTTTCCTTGGTAAGTGTATGTGTGTTTTTTCTCAACAGAACAGCGAGGAGTAAGTCCTGTTCCTGGATAGAATTCAGTGCTTATTGCATGTGAGGAAGCTAGTCTGCCTTGACCATCGTATTGGTAGGTTATATTAGTTTCACCATAATCATATCTACGATGAAAGCGACGCTCTTTTACTATTCTTCCATATGTGTCATACTCATAATCAATGTCAGAATTTCCCACGCCGTCTATATTTACAGACTCAATCTCATTTCTGTTTTTATACTGAAAAGTTACTGTAGAACCTTCTGATAATTGTTTCAATAATACTAATTTCTCTTTTTGAGGAGCTGGCGCTGGAGTTTCGTTGTTTTCAAGGTCTCTGTTACATGACAATAGCAAGCACCCTAGTGCTAAAGCGGATAAAAAATGTTTCATAAAAAATAGTTTTAAAATTTATTTGGCTAATTTAGTTTATTTTCGGGATTTAGAGGAGTTTGTTTGTGTGATTTATATCATATTTCAGGAGTGGAATGGCAGGCTTTACAATAAAAAACTCTTCTCATATTTTACGAGAAGAGCAGTGGGGTTTTATTATTTTTCTTTTGTGTAAAAACGAGCAGGAGATGCTGAGGATAAATAATTATCATGTGTCGGATCATTATGTGATTTTTCATAGATATTTACCTCCTCAATCTCAAGGTAATCGTTATCATGAGATTTTCCTTTATCATAACTATATCGGTATTCCCAATAAGATCCATTATGAAAATCTCTAGTTTTGATATTATCTATAAATCTAAGGTCTTCTATATGTTCAATGCCATTATAAAAAGGTAACTCATAGGTAAACGGTCTGATATAAAACTCTACAACCAAAGCAGGAAAACCTTTCATATTTCTAAGGGTATTTTTGGTATTGAGATATTCTATAGTCTCTATAATTTGGTTGTTTTCATCAAGACTTTTCACAACTTTACCATTTTCTACAAAAAGAGTTATTGTTTTTTCTTTTCCTGTTTCAGGAATAGCAGAGCAAGTATCAGTACCCATCTCTATTTTGACAGTGACTTTGTTTCCTTGGTAAGTGTATGTGTGTTTTTTCTCAACGGAACAGCGAGGAGTATATCCTGTGTCTGGATAGTATTGAGTGCTTATTGCATGTGAGGAGAGTAATTTGCTTTGGTTGTCATATTGATAGGTTATAATAGTTTCACCATAATCAGATCTATGATGAAAGCGACGCTCTTTTACTATTCTTCCGTATGTATCATACTCAAAGTCCATACTAGCTTCTCCATGCGGTCCATCCATTGCCATACGATTAATTTCATTTCCATTTTTATACTGAAAACGCACATTACTACCAAATTCGTATAAACTAGCCAATACTAATCTTTCCTCTTTTGGAGGCGCTGGAGTTTCGTTGTTTTCATTGTTTTCTATGTCTCTGTTACAGGACAATAGCAAGCACCCTAGTGCTAAAGCAGATAAAAAATGTTTCATAATAGATAATTTTAAAATTTATCTAACAAATTTAGTTTATTTTTAGAAAATGATGAATGTTTATTTATGTGATTTTCATCATGTTTTTGAGCTAAAGAAGAGGTATTCACAACTTGAAACTATATTCCATTTTTTTGATTTAAAAACTTTGTGGATTTAGGAAAATATATTATGTTTGCAAAAAATAACAAGTGTTATATTATAATTGTTATATAAAGAAATTTATGCCAAAACCAACTACAATAACCCAAGAAGTAATTATAGAAACTGCCTTCGAGATGGTACGAAAGGAGGGCTTTGCAGTGCTTTCTGCCCGAAATATTGCTAAGCAAATTGGTTGCTCCACTCAGCCCATCTATTGTTGCTATAAAAATATGGGTGACCTCAAAACTGAAATATGCAAAAAAGCCCTTCCATTCCTCCAAAATCTAATGCTCAGTTACTCAAAAACAGGCAATACTCTTTTGGATTTGGGATTGGGCTATGTATGGACAGCGTACACTGAACCAGCCCTATTCAAAGCTTTTTATATGGATAATGTTATGAATACAAAACTTACTCATGTTTTTCCTGAAAATCAGCAAGTGGTAGAAATAATGAAAAATAGTGAGGAATATCAACAGTTATCTGAACAAGAAGTAAAAAATAATATAGCTAAAGGTTGGATGTTGGCACACGGTATCGCTTCATTGGTGGCAGTTGGTATGCTTGTTTACGATGAAGATAAAATTTTAGAAATATTAAAATGATTGATAATCAAAAGTATAAAAACAAAATATTAGCAATATGAACAAAAACATTGAAAACCCTGTAAATGCTTGCTGCTGGGATAAGATTTTCCCTAAAAACGATAAAGTTGAACACAAAAAAATATCGTTCAAAAACCGTTATGGTATTACCCTCGTAGGCGATTTGTATTTCCCTAAAAACAGCGAAGATAAAAAACTTGCTGCCCTTGCTGTTTGTGGTGGATTTGGAGCTGTAAAAGAACAAGCCTCAGGATTTTACGCCCAGACGATGGCTGAAAGAGGCTTTGTAACCTTAGCTTTTGACCCTTCTTATACCGGTGAAAGTGCTGGAGAACCTCGCAATGTAGCATCGCCAGACATCAATACCGAAGATTTTTCGGCTGCGGTAGATTGCTTAGGCATTCAACCCTTTGTAGATAGAGAAAAAATAGGTATCATAGGCATCTGCGGTTGGGGAGGCTTTGCACTGAATGCTACCGCTATAGATACCCGTATTAAGGCAGTGGCCACAATGGTAATGTACGATATGTCGCGCGTGTTTAGCAAAGGCTATTTTGATGCCAATACACCCGAAATGCGTTTGGAAATGAAGCGCTCGCTCAATGCTATTCGTTGGGCAGATGCCGAGACAGGAACTCCTACACCAGGTTACCCTATGCCCGATGAGCCATCGGATAAAGTACCTCAATTCTTAAATGATTATATTGAGTTTTACAAAACACCACGAGGTTTCCACGAGCGTTCGGTTTCTAATCATGTTTGGACAGCTACTACACTGCTTTCATTTATGAATTTCCCTCTGTTAGCCTATGCTAATGAAATTGAGGTGCCAACCCTTATGATTGCAGGAGAGAATGCTCATTCTCGCTATATGAGTGAAGATGCCTACAAGTTAATTGGAAGTGAGAAAAAAGAACTGCTGATTGTCCCTAATGCCCGCCACACCGATTTTTACGACAATCAAGCTGGAGTAATTCTGTTTGATAAGTTAGAGACATTTTTTAGCGAGCATCTTCAATAAAATGAAGTATAAGACCTAAAACTAATATTATATAAACGAGGGCGCATCAGAATTCTGATGCGCCCTCGTTTCGTTTTTATATTGCTGTTATTATTTTTCTTCTATGTAGTAGCGTTCATGCCAATCCCATACACTTTCATCATTTGGGTTATTATGTGACTTGTTAACAATTCTTACTACCTCTGGGTAATCGCCATTATACTCATTTCTATCATGATCTAGATATTGATACAATAAATAACCATCAAATATAGGACTTATGGTTTTGACATTATCTATAAATCTAAGATCCCTAAAATACTCAATGTCATTATAATACCCAATCCTCATCAGATCATATGCGAACTTATCTCTTAAATAGAATTCTGAAACTAGAGCAGGATAGCCTTTTATATCTCTAAGGGCATTTTTGGTGTCGTAATATTCTATAGTTTCTATCATGTTGCCTTGTTCATCAAAGCTTTTTGTAACTCTTCCATTTTCTATAAGGAGGTTCATTGTTTTTTCTTCTCTTGTTTCAGGTTCAGAAGAACATGCGCTGGTAAATAGTTCCATTTTCACAGAAACTTTGTTTCCTTGGTAGGTATATGTATGTTTTCTCTCAGCAGAACAAGTAGGAGTCATTGTGGAACTTATTGCGTGTGAAGAAATTAGTCTGCCTAATCCATCATATTGGTAAACTATATTAGTCTTATCTTCAAAAAGGTTACCAGAACGGTGTTCTTTTATTATTCTTCCATATGCATCATATTCATAGGAAACCTTAACTTTATCAGGAGACCATATATTAACATAATCTAGATCAAAAGACTCGATTTCATTTCCATTTTTATAATTAAAATACATATAAAGAGGATCATATCTCCCCCGTACAAGCATTTTTTCATATCTACGATATGATTTTTCATTTTGTGGAGCTGGAGTTTCATTGTTTTCAAGGTCTCTGTTACAGGACAAAAGCAAGCACCCAAGTGCTAAAGCAGATAAAAAATGTTTCATAAAAAATAGTTTTAAAATTTATCTGGCTAATTTAGTTTATTTTCAGGAAATGAAGAATGTTTATTTATGTGATTTTCATCATATTTTTGGGGTGGGAGAGAATGATTATTAGAAATAAAAAAGAAAATATTTTTCTCTATTTCAAAAATTATTCATACCTTTGCAAACCCTTTATGGGAAAAGTATGTTTAATCATAAATGATAAATTGTGAATACATTAAGTTACAAAACAGTATCAGCAAACAAGGCTACCGCTAATAAAGAATGGGTTGTGGTAGATGCTGCTGGGCAACCTTTGGGGCGAATGGCTTCCAAAGTTGCAAAGATTTTGAGAGGTAAGCACAAGACGAATTTCACTCCTCATGTAGATTGTGGAGATAATGTAATCGTTTTGAATGCAGGACAAGTTGCTTTATCAGGCAATAAGTGGGCAGACAAGGAGTATATCTGGCATACAGGATACCCAGGTGGACAGAAATCATTAACAGCTGAAGAATTGCAAAAGAAAGACAGTCTGAGATTGATCGAGCATGCAGTAAGAGGTATGCTTCCAAAAAACAGATTGGGAAGAGCTATTCTTAAAAATCTTCATGTTTATGAAGGAAGTGAGCACAAACACGAAGCTCAACAGCCAAAAGTAATTAACCTTAACGAAATTAAATAATTATGTCTATAGTTCACAAGATAGGAAGAAGAAAAACTTCTGTAGCAAGAGTTTATGTGAAACCAGGGACAGGAAATGTTACTGTTAATGGGAAAGATGCAAAAACTTATTTTTGCACAGATGTATTGGTTTACAAAGTAAATCAGCCGTTTTTATTGACTGAAACTGTTGGTCAGTACGATGTTACTATCAATGTAGTAGGAGGAGGAACAACAGGTCAGGCAGAAGCTATCAGACTTGGAGTATCTAGAGCATTGTGTGAGATTAACGAGGAGTTTAGAGCTGTTCTAAAACCTGCAGGACTTCTTACAAGAGATGCAAGAATGGTAGAAAGAAAGAAACCAGGTCAGAAAAAAGCGAGAAAGAGATTCCAGTTCTCTAAGCGTTAATATTTTGTGTTCAATATACAGTTTCTTCTGTGTATTGTTTCGCAAAGACTATTTTATACACAAGTATGCGAGGCGTCTCGCTTAGCAGAAAGTAAAAATTGCCCGTTTAGTTTAGCATCTAAACAGTTCTCCCATCAAAGAACATGTTGATTGCGTAACAGCGGAAAGTAAACTAACAAAAAACAAAAAAATGGCAAAAGTTCAAGTTAAAGACTTATTAGAAGCAGGAGTACATTTCGGTCACATGACTAGAAAGTGGAATCCTAATATGGCTCCATACATTTTTATGGAGAAAAATGGTATTCACATCATTGATTTACATAAAACAGCTGTAAAATTAGAGGAGGCTTGTTCTGCTCTTGAAAAAATCACTTCAGCTGGTAAAAAAGTTCTTTTCGTAGCTACTAAAAAACAAGCTAAAGAAGTAGTAGCAAAACACGCTCAAGAACTTAATATGCCTTACATCACAGAAAGATGGCCAGGTGGAATGCTTACTAACTTCGTTACTATCAGAAAAGCGGTTAAGAAAATGAACGCTATCGATAAAATGAAGAAAGATGGTACATTCGAAACTTTATCTAAAAAAGAAAGATTGCAAGTAGACAGACAAAGAGCTAATCTAGAGAAGAACTTAGGTTCTATCGCTGACATGGTTCGTCTTCCTTCTGCTATCTTCGTAGTAGATATCATGAGAGAGCACATCGCTGTTACAGAAGCTAAAAAATTAGGTATTCCTGTATTTGGTATCGTGGATACGAACTCAGATCCTAGAAAAGTAGACTTCGTAATTCCTGGAAACGATGATGCTTCTAAATCTATTGATATGATTCTTTCTATCGTTTCTGCTTCTGTAAAAGAAGGTTTATCTCAAAAGAAATCTTCTGAAAAAGCAGCAAAAGAAGAATCTGCTGAATAATAAATTTAGAAGATAGAAATATAAAAACACACCTAATTTATTAGGTGTGTTTTTGTTTTATCTAAAAGATGTGTTTAAAGATGTTTTTTTGAAATAAAAAAGGAAAAGAGTGTCATTCTCTTTTCCTTAAATTTTTGTTGATATATAAGTGTTTTAAATAAATAATAAAATCAGCATCTGGGCAATGAAAATCCTCAGAATGGTTACCATCGGATAGACCTGCGCATACGCCTGAACAGGTATGTCTGAATCCAAATAAGAAGTACTGAAAGACAGCGCAGCAGTATCTGTATAAGCTCCACTGATTAGTCCCGATAAGCTTAGGAAATCCAATTTGAAGTAAAATCTTCCTACTAAAATAATGAAAATACAAGGAACAAGCGTAATGATAGAGCCATAAAACAGCCACAGCCAGCCATTGTAATGAATGAAATTGTCATAAAATTTAGCGCCAGCAGTTATTCCTAACGAAGCGAAGAATAAACAAATTCCCAGCTCTCGCATAAAATGAATTCCCCCGTTATTAAAATAAGAATAAATAAAACTAATCCTTCCATAACGGCTGATGATAAGAGCCGCCAGTAGAGGCCCTGCAGCGAAACCAAGTTTTATCGGCAGCGGCATAGAAGGGACAAAAATAGGTATAGACCCGATTAAAATCCCTAAAAGAATTCCCCCAAATAAAGACAAGAAATCTGGTTTTAGCAGGACTTTTTCTGAGTCGCCTATCAGTTCTTTTGCCTTTTGGATAGATTCTTCTTTTCCTACGACACGGATTTTGTCTCCATAGAAAAGAACAAGCGAAGGTCTCGCTAGAATTTCTTCCCCAGCACGGAAAATACGAGTGATTTTTAGGTCATATTTTCCGAATAAATCTAGGTCGGACAATTTTTTATGCACCGCAGTTTTTTTGGTCACAAAGAGATTTTTGACCATAATTTCTCCTCCATCGATGAAGGAATCTGATGAAATTCTCCCTATTTGGCTGATGAAAAAGTCCACATCAGGCTCAGTTCCTACAATCATTAGGACATCCCTGTCATTTAGAATCACGCTGGATTCAGGAGTGATAACCTCTTTGGTGCCGCTTCTTTTTAGGTGCGTAACGATGATGTTTTTGTCAATTTCTTTAACCGCCTCACGAATGGTTTTTCCCACGAAATGAGGATTTGTAATTCTACATTTCTTTGGAATAATAGGCTGCGAGCGATGAATGATTCGCTCTCTGAATTTGACCAATTCTTTCTGTGGGTCTATTTTTAGCAAAACTCTTGCAATAATAATAGAAAAAATTACTCCCAAAACTCCCATAGGATAGGTGATGGCATAGCCTATGGCAGGGCTGTTCAGGTGTCTGTCAGGGAACTGTGGGCGCAGTTCGTCAATCATGTTTTTTGCGGCTCCTAGGGCAGGCGTGCTGGTTACCGAACCAGATAAAATCCCCACCGTGTTTTCTATTCCTAAATCTGTATTTAGAAATATGATGAAAGCCAATGAAGTACTGAGTAGAATACCACTTGCTGCCAGAATATTATATTTCAGCCCCTGAGCTTTAAAGGCTGAAAAAAACGATGGACCAAGCTGTAAACCAATGGCATAGACAAAGAAAATAAGCCCCAAATCTTTGATAAAGTTAGAAATGGAAGCATCCATCCTATAGCCATAATGCCCTAAAAAAAGCCCCGCAAACATCACTGCCGAAACTCCTAAAGAAGTGTTTTTAATCTTTAAATTTCCTAAAAATACCCCTAAACCAATTGTTAAAATCATCACAATCAGAGATTGTATAGCTGTAGGGTTTTCGTTTGGTAATAAAAGTTGTGAAATCCAATCAAGCATCGATTATATATAGTTTTTATCCTTTGCAAATTTAAAGCAAATCTTGAAAAATAAAAAAGACTTAATAACAATAAATTGAACTTTTATTTATATTTGAACTAAAATTTATACATTTGGATAAAATTTAAAATATGAAAGTAAAAGTTTTAGCCTCAGGGTTACTATGTTCAGCAGTGTTTGTAGCTTGTGTTACAAACCCTATGACAGGGCGAAGCAGTCTGCAGTTTCAGAATGACAGCGAACTAGCGCAGATGGCACTTACCCAGTATAGAAATACTTTGTCTAAATCAAAAGTAATAAGCAATACCAATGAAGCAAAACAAGTAAAAAATGTAGGACAGAGAATAAAAAATGCAGCAGAAAGCTATTATAAAGCAATCGGTAGGGAAAAGGCTTTGTCAAGCTATAATTGGGAATTTAATTTGATTGAAGACAAACAAGTCAATGCATGGTGTATGCCAGGCGGGAAAGTAGCATTCTACACAGGAATTATGCCTATATGTAAGACAGAAACAGGTGTGGCTGTGGTTATGGGACACGAAGTAGCCCATGCACTGGCAGGACACGGAAATGAGAGAGTTTCTTCAGCAATGTTAGCCCAAGTGGGAGGAACATTGGTCAGTGGAGCGATTAAGAATAATGCAATGGTATCAGTTTTTAACCAGTTGTATCCGATAGGAGCGCAAGTGGGGCTTCTAGCATACGGAAGAAGGCAGGAGCTGGAAGCAGATGAAATGGGACTTTATCTGATGGCAATAGCAGGGTATGACCCTAGGGAAGCTCAGCCGTTCTGGCATAGAATGGAGGCGGCATCTGGTGGAGCAAGACAGCCAGAGTTTCTCTCTACCCACCCAAGTCCAGAGAACAGAAGAAAAGATATGGATAAATACATGCCTAAAGCATTAGAATATTATAGAGCATCAGGCGGAAAATAAATTTAAATAAAGAGTATGAAAAGTTTATCAATAGTAGGAGGGATTTTGCTGCTTATTTCGGGAGCGATGTTTTATTATTCCACAGATTTTTTGTTAGAAAAA
>JABCOA020000023.1 GCA_013333875.2 Flavobacteriaceae bacterium
CCATAGATAATCTCTCTGTCCGCAGAAATCCCTATTCTGACAACCTCAAAACCTCTTTTAACCAACGGATTATCAATGTTTTCCGTGTATGTTTTTCCTGTCTGCCAGATGATATCCAAAGCCCTCATCAGTCTGCGCGGATTTTCTTTGTCAACTATCTGATAATAAGCACTATCCAATTCTTTCAAAAGTTTTTGCAAGGCTTCTATTCCGCCCTCGCTGAAGAGCTGTTCTAATCGTTTCTGATTCTCTGGGTTTGATTCTGGGAGATTGTTCAATCCCTCTGCAACTGCCTTTTCATACATTCCTGAACCGCCCACCAGCACTACATTATCATACTTTTGGAAGAGTTGTTCTAGTTTTTCTAAGGCATCTTTTTCATACTGTCCAATGGAGTATTCATCCACCACACCGAGATTTCCTATGAAATGGTGTTTCACTTGGGCAAGTTCATCTTCTGTCGGTGCAGCCGTGCCAATGGGCATTTCCGCAAAAAACTGGCGCGCATCACAGGATACAATTTCGGTTCCAAAATATTTCGCCACCGCGATTGCTAGTTTCGTTTTACCAATTCCCGTAGGCCCTACCACAGAAAAAAGTCTTTTCTTCATTTAATTTTAAAAATAGGCCTCAAAGATATGGATTTTACTCATTTTGAGAATAAAAATATTTTCTATGATGCCATTTGTTTTTTTCTATTTTTTTGGCTAAAAGCTGTATATTTGTAACATTAAAACCAAAATTTTAACATGAAAAGTAATGAAATTATTTCCCACAATAGAAGAAGTTTTTAGCAATCCATTGCCCATTTACAAAACTATATTTTTCCCACTGGTTACCATAGATTTGGGAGAAGACATGGACAAAAAAGAAGGTAAGGTGCATTTTATTTCAGTTTTGGGTGATGCTTATCCTTATCTCATCAAAGATGACGAGAGATTCGAATGGGATTTCATTATATTTGACTGGGATGGTACTCATTATCAATTTGATAATTCCGTAATCAATATGGAAGAAACAGCTCCACTTTTAGAATGGTACGCCTCCATAGAAGAAGACTACAACAAGCATAAATCCGAGTATCTAAAGAACCACTCATGGGAAGAAGCAAGGGATAGCCATTTGGAAAAAATGAGAATAAAACGAAGAAAAATCTCCCATGACCTCTATATGTATGCTGATATGCTACTGAGCTACTGGATCACCCGTGATAAATATCTGGAAACCGGTCTTTTCATCCGTGATTATGGATACTATGGACTCAATGACAAAGTGAATAAGCCTGTAATCAGCCTTAGTAAAACTGGCATAACTAACCGAAGCGATGAATTGGTCGGAAAAGTCTGTGGATACAACTATTTAACATATGGTGAAGATGAAATAAAACTCTCCATCGATCGTAAGAAACAACAAATTATCCAAAAATTCTATTGGAGCTAAATCCTCTTTAATATTTTGTTTCTTGCATAATATGGCGTTTTATTTTAACTTTGCACAAACCTAAACAAATGTCTAAAAACAATACCAAATACATCTTCGTGACAGGAGGTGTAACATCATCATTAGGAAAAGGAATCGTTTCCGCTTCCCTAGGTATGCTACTGAAAGCCAGAGGATTTAAAGTTACGATACAGAAACTTGACCCTTATATCAATATCGACCCAGGGACACTAAACCCATATGAACACGGAGAATGCTATGTGACCGAAGACGGCGCTGAAACAGACCTAGACCTAGGGCACTATGAGAGATTCCTGGATACCAATACCAGCCAAAATAATAATGTAACCACAGGAAGAATCTACCAAACCGTAATTGAAAAAGAACGAAAAGGTGACTTCCTTGGGAAAACCGTGCAGGTAATCCCACACATTACCAACGAGATAAAGAGAAGAATAAAAATTCTTTCTAATGAAGGCTATGATATCATTATCACTGAAATAGGCGGAACTGTAGGAGACATAGAGTCTTTGCCTTACATAGAGTCTGTTCGTCAGCTGAAATGGGAACTGGGAGAGAAAAACTCTATGGTGATTCACCTTACTTTGCTGCCTTATCTGGCTTCAAGTGGCGAATTAAAAACCAAGCCTTCTCAGCACTCTGTAAAAGCATTGATGGAAAGTGGCGTTCAGGCGGATGTTTTAGTCTGCAGAACCGAACATACCATCACCAAAGATATCAAGTCTAAACTTGCTCAGTTCTGTAATGTAGCCATAGAAAATGTAGTGGAATGTAAGGATGTGGACACCATATACAGCGTTCCTATAGAACTGCATCAGCAGAATTTTGACCAAGTGGTTCTTAAAGGATTGGGACTTCCTTACGACAAAGAACCTAACCTAAAAAACTGGCAAAATTTCCTAAAAAAATATAAAAACCCTAAGAAATCGGTAGAAATAGGACTTGTCGGCAAATATGTTTCTTTGCAGGATTCATACAAATCCATAGCCGAGGCTTTCATCCACGCAGGAGCATCAGAGGAAATAGATGTAAAACTAAAATGGATATACAGCGGTGATCTAGAAAACGGAAACGCAGAAGATTATCTAAAAGATTTAGATGGTATTCTCATCGCTCCTGGTTTTGGCGACAGAGGAATAGAAGGAAAGATAACTGCTGCAAAATACGCCAGAGAAAACAAAATTCCGCTATTAGGAATTTGTCTCGGAATGCAGATTGTCACGATAGAATTTGCGAGAAATGTATTAGGATTTGAAAAGGCGAATAGTATGGAGTTTGATGACAACTCACCTTACCCTGTTATCAGCCTAATGGAGGAGCAAAAAGATGTAATAAACAAAGGCGGAACTATGCGTCTGGGTGCTTGGAAATGCGAACTAAAACCAAACACCAAAATCGCCGAAATCTACAATGCAGAACTGATTTCGGAAAGACATAGACACAGATATGAGTTTAATAATGACTACATAGAAGATTACGAGAAAAAAGGACTTATCCCTTCTGGATTCAACCCTGAAACCCGTCTTGTAGAAGTAGTGGAACTCAAAGACCATCCTTTCTATGTGGGCGTGCAGTACCATCCAGAATACAAGAGCACGGTGGCATCTCCACATCCTTTGTTCATTGCTTTCATAAAAGCATCTGCAAACCATAAAAAATAATTTTATTTATCAATAGCCCTTTTAACTCGTAAGTTAAAAGGGTTTATTTATCATTTTATTCCTAATAAAAATCACAACTTATTTTCTAATGAAATAAATCTTTTCACTAATTTTTGTTTATCTTTGTCGGCAATAATTTTTTAAACTAAAAAAATGCAGAATAGTAACAGAGGATTTGAAAGAAGCCAGTTTATCAATATGGTTGTCTTCGCTGGATTTATTTTAGCAGTAATGCTTTTCTTCCAGTATTTTAATAAAGAAGACAAGAAAAAACAGGCTGAACAACAGGTAAAAACCGAACAAACTGAAAAAATAGTAAAAGCAGTTGCTTCTCATAATGGAGAAAAATCCGTTCTCAAAAATGATGAGCTTACTTTAGAAATTTCTAACCTTGGCGGGCAGATTTCTTCGGTAAGAATGAACCAGTACAGCTCTTATGACAGAACAGACAAGAATAAACCTCTGTATTTATTCAATAACGAGAACTCAAACTACGGATTTACTTTTAAAGACAAAGCTGGTAAATTAGTAAGCACCAAAGATTTAAACTTTACTCCGACAGTAAATGGTAATGTAGTAACTCTACACGCCCAGCTGGAGTCCGCTACAATTCAGTTTATCTATACTTTACAAAAAAACTACAAAGTTGATTTTCAAGTAAAAACAGAAGGTCTTTCTAAAGTAACCAATGACAACAAAGCTGAATTTACTTGGGATTATCAGGCTTTGGCTACAGAAAAAGGTAGAACTCAGCAGCAGGGCTACACAGAGTTTGTTTATTCATTTGACAACTATTCCGGCTATGATTATGATGGAAGAGGAGAAATGGAAGAAACCGAAGAAACACTAGACTGGATAGGTGTGAAAAGCCAGTTCTTCACGACTGTTTTCGAAGCTAAAAATGGGCTCACACAGTCTACAGGAAGCCAAGAACCAGTGGAAAAAGGCAATTATCTAAAAACTTTCAACTATAAATCTGAAGTAAATCTCTCTGGAAATAAGGAGTTTAATGAAAGCTTCTCTTGGTATTTCATGCCGTTAGATTTGGATTTACTTGAAAGCTATGATAAAAACTTTGATAGAATCCTGCCACTCGGCTGGTCATTCATCAGAACTATCAATGTTTGGTTCTTTATCCCTATTATGAATTCATTCAAAACCATTTAGGACTTACGGCTGGTTGGGCTATTTTAGTTCTGACTATCATGGTTAAACTTATCCTCTCGCCTATCATGTTCAAACAACACAAACTAAGTGCGATGATGAGAGTAATCCGACCTGAAGTAGATGCTGTAAACGAAAAATACAAAGATGCTGACCCACTGAAAAAACAACAGGAAGTATTGGCAGTGTATAGAAATGCAGGAGTCAATCAGCTGGCGGGATGTATTCCAGCCCTTATGCAGGTGCCTATTTTCTACGCGTTATTCCGTTTCTTCCCGAATTATATCGATTTCCGAGGCAAGAGCTTCTGGTTCGTAGAGGATTTATCTTCATATGATGACATCATCAAGATTCCTTCTAACTTCCTTGGAATAGACCATTTGAGTATTTTTGCAGTGGCTTGTACGGTGGTTATTTTAATCTACACTATCATGACTTCTGGAAACATGCAGGCACCGAGACAAGAAGGAATGCCAGATATGAGACCTCTGATGTACATTTTCCCAATTACATTCATGTTCTTCTTGAATTCCGCTGCATCTGGGCTTTCTTGGTACTATTTTGTGTCAAATGCTCTGAACATCGTGATTGTACTTGTCATCAAAAACTTTATCATCGATGAGAAGAAAATTCACGCTCAAATTCAGGAAAATAAAGCTAAACCTGCTAAAGAAGGGCGATTCCAAAGAAAAACGCGTGAGCTGATGGAACAAGCGCAAGAACAGCAGAAAGAACAACAAAAACAACAGAAAAACAACAAAAAATAATTTTAATTATTTATAAAAACAGCCTTCAGCATTACTCTAAAAAAAGAAAATGTTGAAGGTTTTTCTTTTGAATTATGAAAAAAGTAATCATCATCGGAGGAGGCGCTTCTGGATTTTTTACCGCTGCAAATATTGATACTAAACTATACGATGTCACTATTTTAGAGCAAAATTCTGATGTCCTGCAAAAAGTAAAAATCTCAGGTGGCGGCAGATGTAATGTTTCCCACGCCTGTTTTGACCCGAGAGAACTTGTGCAATTCTACCCTCGTGGAAACAAGGAACTCCTCAGCGTGTTTACAAAATTCCAGCCTGGAGACACCATGAATTGGTACGAAGAACACGGAGTAGCCCTCAAAATAGAAGATGACAACCGAATTTTTCCTGAAAGCAACTCTTCACAAAGCATCATAGACTGCCTCGTGAATGAATGCAGAAAGAAAAATGTAAAAATACTTACCAAACAGACCGTTATGGATATTTTACCGCAGGAAAACGGATATAAAATCCATACCACAGACCAAAATTATTTCGCGGATTATGTGGTATTCAGCACAGGAAGTTCGCCGAAAGCATTTAAAATACTTGAAAAACTGGGTCATCATATTATCGCGCCCGTTCCCTCTTTATTTACATTTAACATTAAAAATGAAATCCTGAAAGACCTCATGGGAACGAGTTTTCAGTATGTAGATATTGAAATCCCAAAATTAAATTTAGAAGAGTCTGGCTCTCTGCTCATTACCCACTGGGGACTGAGCGGCCCTGGAATCCTAAAACTATCGGCATGGGGAGCGAGAGAACTTGCGGCGCTAAAATACCAGTTTGAAATTATCGTTAATTTCATCGGAACGGCTTCAGAAGATGCTTTGGAAATATTTAGAAATTTCAAAGAAAATGAACCGAAAAAATCCATCGGTCAGGCGAAGATTTTTGATATTACCAATCGTTTTTGGCAAAGAATTTTATTCGTTTCTGGAATTGATACAACTAAACAATTAGCCAATATCAACAACAAAGAAATGCAGAAAATCATAGAAAATCTGTGCTGCTGCCGAATGAATGTAACAGGAAAAAGCACTTTCAAAGAGGAGTTCGTCACGGCAGGCGGCGTGGATCTGAAGGAGATGGATTTCAAAACCATGAAAAGCAAAAAACTACCCAATTTCTACATCTCTGGCGAGGTTCTCAACATCGATGCGGTTACTGGCGGGTTCAACCTCCAAGCGTGCTGGAGCGAAGGCTGGCTGATTGCTCAGGACTTAAACGCTGTGAACTAAGTTTTTTGTTTTTGA
>JABCOA020000024.1 GCA_013333875.2 Flavobacteriaceae bacterium
ACGATTTAATTATATGAATTTAAATATAGCATTTAATACCATTATATATATAATGGTATTTTTATTTCCAGGTATTCTATTTAGAAGGACTTTCTTTTCAGGAAAATTTAGTAAACATTATGATTCGGGAAATATTGTAGATAGGGTTCTTTGGAATATATTCTTTAGTATAATCTGTATATTGTTATTTATTTTAGTTAATATTTTTACAAACAATATATTAATAAGTTCTTTGGGAATTTCATTAAGGCAGAATGAGGTAATAAATACTTTTGAGGAATTATATAAAAATGAGTTTCCAAAATTATTGAGAGACTCAAAATCTGTAAATGATTTTATTTGGATTTTATTGTCACTATACATCTTTTCAACTTTATTAGGATTGGGTTTACATAAACTGATTTTTATTTTTGATTTAGATAAACATATTCCATTGTTAAAATTTCAAAGTAAATGGGATTATTTATTGGTGTCAAATAAGGAAAGCAATAAGGAACATAGATTAGGTGATGTATTTTTCACACAAGCAGATTTAAAACTATTAGATAATCAACTATATACAGGAAGACTCCACGATATTGTTCTGAATAAAGAGAATCATATAGAATCTATAATATTATCAGAGACATATAAATTTTATAAAATAGAAAAAAAGGCTATCAATGATAAAAAACTTAAAGAAATAAAAGAAGAAATAAAAAACAGAAAATCATTAAAGTATTTTTACTATGAGAATCAAAATGAATACTGCTATAAAAAGAGAATAAAGGGGGATTTATTTACCATTCCTAATAGCAAGGTAGAAAATATATCTATTACATATGTAAAAATGTCTACCTTAAGAGATAAATGGAGTAAAAATATAATAAAATTTAGAACACTGTTATTATTATTAGTCATATTTTTTTCTATAGCATACGGAATCTGGGATTTTGGTTTTATAAACTTTCAAACTGTATACAAGAGAATTGCTTTTTGTATTATGTTAACTTTTAATACAATATCTTTAATGTTATTAATAATTAATCTTTTATCAAAACATGAAAAAAAGTGGGAAAATGTCAATATATCTATTGTTGCATTAGTATTAGGTAGTATCCCTTATTTGTACATCTTTTGGATTGTTCCTTTTTATTATTTGCTTCCAATATTTATACTTACAATATCCGTTATAAGATATATTAAAAATTGGTGGATGAAAAAAAAAAATAAAAAAACAAATTAAAGAATCACATATAACTACTCACTCTTATTTTGAGTTGAAGTGAATTGCTTTTTGTTACTAATATAGAGTACCTCATTAATATTATTAGTTGCTCATTTTTTTAATTGCTCTCACTTTTAGTGAGCCTATGATTTGTAAAGCAGTACCTAAACTAATCGGATATTCCATAATATTTGTGTGATTTTTCTTTCTGCAAAGATACAAAAAAAGAAGGAATTTTTATTCCTCCTTTTCTTCTTTAAATGAATTTATTTCTTCCACAATATTTTGTACCAATATATTTTTTTCCTTCTTACTTATAGTAGAACTTAAAATATTAATAATCTTCGAAGCACTATATAACGGAATATTCATAGGAGTATAATAAAAGAAATTATCCCTTTCTATTTGTTCTATGACTCTTATTAATGATGATTTTAACTGCAATCGTATTTCATTTTTAGTATATAGTTCTTGGTTCTTCTTTTGGAGTAACAAAATATCAATATCGGCTGTCAATACTTCCAAAATTTGTTTTAGTGTTAAATCTTTCATTTTATATTAAAATTTATCGTTTAAATCCTCTTTTTTGTTCTTGTTCTTGGATTGGTTCAATAGAAATTTCTTCTTTTTCAGCAACTTTTTCTTCTTTTGGTCTTAATTTGAAAAACTCCCTGTTTTCTTCTTCTCTTTCTTTTACAAAATCAATCGGATTGTAATTTTTGAGTTTTTCTTTTTTTTCAGCTCTATATTGGTTAATCATTTTTTCTCTTAATAGAGGCAATTCGTTTTCAATTTTGTCACTTATTTCAGCTATTTTCATATTTGTCTGCTCTTTCCTTATTTGGAAATCATTTATATTTATTCCTTTTTCTTTAAGCTTATTTTCTAATTGAGCTAAAGCAGGTTCAGAAATCTCCAATTTTTCTTTTGTCCATTTTATTTGGTTTTCCCAGTTTCCATTGCCTGAATTTTGCCATTGAGTGTATTTTTCCAAATCTAATTTCAAATTTTTTACCTGCTGGTATTCTTTACTTTTTACATAATCGTCAAACTTCCTTGATACAAACCCCAAATCAGCTTCATGGCGAGTTTTCTCGTTTTCGTAGCGTTTTTTAAGGATAGAAATTTCAATTTCTGCCCTTGTAGTTGGGTCGGTAATAAGAGCAGTTTTCAGTTCTTGAGTATCTACATCAGACACATCTATTACATTTGCTCCCTTTTTCATAGCCTCCATATAACGAGACTGTTTAGCTTGGAGTTTTTGAAGCATAAAAACATCTACACTATCATTGGTCAGCATGAAATTAATTCTTACATTTTCCCACTGGTTTCCCTGCCTCCAAGCTCTACCCTCAATTTGGCGAAGCGAAGTAAAGTTATACGGAAGAGATAATAAATACATATCAGAAGTTTTTTCCTGTAAATTCATTCCTTCTTGGATAGCCTCTGAACCGATAATAACTTTAATATCCCCTTTGTTGAATTTTTCCTGAATATTTAGTCGTTGGTTTTTACTAACAGCCCCTGTAATCATCGCTACTTCATTATCTTTATATCCCACTTCTGAAACCAAATACTCTTTAAGTTTTGGAAACTCTGAAACCCCTAATTCAGAATAGATAATCTGCCCTGCATCTGGTTGGTCTTTTTTATTTTGAGCAATCAGCTCCATAGTAGTTTTTAATTTTGGCGAATTTTCAATAAATTCTTTCGTTGTTGGCTTTTCGCCATCATATTCATCATACAAATAGGGAGAAATAGCGATTTTACGAGCATTAAGAATATGTGTTAAAATAGCCCCTTCTTTCTTTTCATCTAAAAGTAGATTAAGCTTAGAATACATATCTTCGGTTAATTGATTTTGTTCAATTTTATACTCTTTGTTGATACGATTGGGGCGTTTGAGTTCTGGATTATCTTCTTCTCCTTTAATGTCAATAAACTCGCTCAAAAGTTGCTGAAACAAAGCATTATTCTTAAATCTTCTTACATTGGTTTTGTATTTTATATCGCCTTTTGCATCAATTTCCATATCATTGTCTGCCTCCATAAAGGTTTCAAAGAAATTATTAACATTAAAATACCCTGCTTTTTCTAATCTTTCATTGGCAATGAGCGACAGTACAGAATAATATTCTAATGGTTTATTAGTGAAAGGAGTTGCAGAAAGAAGGGTAACATTTCGCCCATAATTCTGCTCTTGAATGTATTGTGAAGCCATCCAAGTATTGATGCCTAAAAGCGAAGTGGCTTGGTTTTGATTTCTAAAATCAGAAGCAAATCTCCTGTCCTCTATCTTTACTTTCCCTACAATATGATTTGCATTATGAACTTCATCAAAAGTAAGATGGTCAAATCCAAAATCTTCCCAATCATAGATTTTTCCTCTTTTCATTTTTCCTTGAATTTCCTCTTGTTTTTGAAGCTCTTTTTGAATATCTCGCTCTGAAAATTTTAGAGCTTTGGTCTCACTTTGAGAAATATATGAAAAATTTCGTGCTAATCTTTCGGTAGTTTCTTTGGAAAATCCGATATTATTAAAACCTTCATAGGTTACAAGTGTAATTTCTCCATCTTTATTATTAAATTTGGATAAATCGTAATCTTTCCCCAAATTCCCTAAAACATTCACTTTAGCATTAGGGATGGTTTCAAAAATAGTTTCCACCCATTGTTTTAAAATACTGTCATTTGGTACGACAATAAGAGGTCGTCTGGCGTTGTCTCTCTCCATTGCTTCATGCATAGATAGTACTCCAGAGAGTATTTTCCCAAAACCTACCTCGTGAGCCAAAAGCCCCACCCCCTTAGTTGTGAGCCTTCCTATACCTGCTTTTTGAACTTCGGTAAGTTCCAGTGGTTTGCCTTTGAAATTCTTATGAATTTGTGAAAACAAAGGAAATTCCTTGTAATCAGGAATATGGATATTGTTGTATTTTCGGTTAAATTCATTGACAAATTTTTCTTTTTCAGCATCAGATAGTTCCTCTTTTAGGAATTTACTAAAAAGGTCATTAGCTGTTTCCTTCCGCCTCTCACGGATAAGAGCATTTCGGTCTTTATCACTTCCTGTAACCTGTTCATTATCTACGAACCCACGCACTTCCCATGATGAAGAATTACCAAAGGCTTCATCAGGGAGGTTTCGGATAAATTCTTTGAATTTCATTGCCAAAGTAATATCTATCATCTGTTTTTCAGTGGTATAAATAGGTCTTGGGTTTATTGTTCCATAGTTCCAGCCTGTCTGCTGTGTGACCTCTCTCTCTTCTTTACCTAACAAAAAATTATGTACAAATTCATGATTTGGCGAAATGATAATTTCTTCTAATGATTTTTTAGAAGGTAAAACTTTTTCTAAAAGAGCTTTCTGCTTCTCATATTGAGATTGAGAGAGCTCAGTTTTTTCGTTTTCTAACTGTTCTAATTTTTCATAAATATCACCTTCTGCATAGTAGAAATCATGAATTTTTGAGCCTTTATAAAGATTAGCGTATTTTTCAAGTCGGCTTTCATGGATTTGGATTTCCCCATCATATTTGGTATTCTGAAATGCATCCAATTCATTTTTAGTAAGATTTGGGCTGTTTTGCAGACCAGTGTCTACTATTTCATCTTGTTTGTTAAATTGATATTTTAATACTCCTTTCTTAATCTCTGGTATGGATTGAATTTTATATTCCTGTTCCTCTGATTTTATATTTTTATTCAATCGCTCTAACTTGTCAGAAATATCTTTTATTCTCTCATTATCAAAGTTTTGTGGTGCATTTTCTGTTTCACGATAAATTTCATTGTATTTTTCAATTTCATTAACAATGACAGGACTTTTGAATTTGATATTGTGCAATTTAATTAAGGTCTGCTCAATATTTTGCTGTAATTCTTTAGTCTGATTTTCTTCCTGTTTTGTTACCTGTTCTTTTTCAGCTTTTTCCTCTACAATTTCCTCTACAATAGGTTCTGTATCCCATAAGCTTAATTGTGTTTCTTCTGTTTTTTGAGGTGTTTTTTCTCGCTGGTCTGTATGGCGTTGAAGCAGATGTAAAGCATCATCTAAATTACCTTTCACATAGTCTTCTATTTTGCCGAAACGGTTAGTTTTTTGGTCTAAATCGCCTAAAATTTTAGTTGGATTTTCAATAAAATAATTGGAAATATCTCTTTTTTCTGCATTAGAATTTTTGGTTAAAATGATAATATCCGTTCCTATATCAGTGGCTTTGAAAACTCCATTGGGCAAACGGTAAGCTTCTTTTAATTCTGCATTTTGAAGCTCATTTTGTCTGTTAAGCCATGAACTTGGTACAACCATAGCAAGAGTTCCACCTTCTTTAAGAACATCAAGAGAGCGTTTGATAAAATAATCTTCATAACGAGCAATTTTAGGTTCTTCGCCCAGACCTTTGTAAAGTCCACGATGCTGACCATAAGGAGGGTTTCCGATAACTAAATCATAGTTAGGAGAAAAATCTTTTTTTTGTCCGTTTTCTGTTATAAATTCGGTTTCAAATGAACGGAGGTTTACCTCAATATTTGGATTAAGAATTTTTGTGATTTTTGCAGTAGTTTCATTGATTTCAAAAGAATTGATGTTTGTTTTTACATTTAAATCTTTAACTGCTGAAAGGAAATTTCCTGTGCCGACACTTGGTTCTAAGACACTGATTTCTTTTTGTCCATCAAAATTATCTTTAATAAGATTTCTAACAGCATTTACCAATTTTTCATCGGTATAATATTCATCTAAAATACCTCGCCCCGCTTTGGCAATACCGCCACTTTTATAAGCAGAAACGAGGTCTTTGATGTCCTCTGTAATTTCAATATCTTGTTTTAGAGAAATAGTTTTATCTTCGGCTACTTCGGTAAGATTGTTTACTAATTCAGTAATTTGTTCATTGGATATTTTTTGACCTTTTAAATTTTGAACAAGGTCTAATATGGCAGGTCTTCCAAGTCCATTGACATCTCCCACGCCATTCTCTTGATTGCTGGGCTGTCCTCCTCTGTTTTGCTTGTCCAGATTTTGTCCAATTCCGCTATGTTCCCCTCGTTGTATAATTTCTTCAATTCTATCACTCTGCGGTTGTGTATCTCGGTGGCTGTCATTTGGCTGTTGTCCTCCTCTTCCCAAATGCTCTGATTCTGATGAGCTAAATCCATTTCCAACATTGTAGCTGTCCAAAGTTTCTGGCTCTCTGTCGGTGTTTCTATGCTCGGATTGGCTTGTTTTGTCAATGATTCTATTGTCTGATTCAGTTTTTCCTCGTTCCACTGACTCAGAATCGGATATTCCTGTGGATTGTTCTTGATTTGTTTCATTTTTTATAAATTTATTTTCTACTAAATTACGCTTTTTTGATTGTATTTCCTCTCTATTTTGTAAATAATCATTTAAGTCTTTGATTCCTGTTCCTGTAATCCCAATACTATATTTCCATCTCAAATCTTCTATATTATGATTTGGCATTGAGCTTAATATTGTTGTAGAGGCATCTGTCCCTGCTTTATCTCCATCTAAAAGTAAAGTGATTTTCCCTTTGTAGTCCTTAAATTCTTCTATGAATTTATCTACATTAACCACTGAATTTAGAACTACCAGTGTAGATTTATTCTCTCTATTGTTAAGCTTCTGTAGTTGCAGAAAAGAAAGCATATCGGTCATTCCCTCAAAAACCACAACATTTTTCCCATTCTCTCTATTGACAATGGCAATATCATTTTTACCCAGTTTAGATTTCATCAATGGGTTACGGATTTCGTAGCCGTTTGATTGATTCTCTATTCCAAGACCAAAGTAGCTTTTATCTTCTACCTTATAATGAATCTGTTTCGTGTATTTCTCCAAAATATCCTTATCAATACCTCTATTATTAAAATATTCAATAAGCTTATCATTGTTTGGTGGGGTTATTTTGGTAACAGAAATATTACTTTTTTCATTAGCTTGGGTATCTTTTAATCTTTTCTGTTCTGCAAAATCTTCTGATATATATACATTAGAAAAATCTTTTAAGAAATCCATCGTTTCACGCCAAGATTTATTTTCAAAATTCATCACAGCTTTTATGATTTTTCCACCTTGCCCTGTTTTGAAATCATAATACCCATTTTCATTCACTGAAAATTTATTCTCATCAGTTCTAAAATAGTAATCATGTCCAGACTTTCTGTCAAACTGGACTTTTCCCTGCTTTTCTAAATATTGGAAATAATCTAAAACACTGACACTTTCAGTGATTTTATTAATTTCATCCACCGAGTAAGATTTTCGCTGATTCATTGGGATTATTTTTTAGATTTTTTGTTAATAAAATCATTGAATTTTAAAATATCTTTTGCTTCTTCATCCCAGTTTTTTCTTGGCAGTAATTGAAGTGTAACAAAAATATCTTGTTCCTTGTTGTAAGTGTCTATACGCTCTATTCTGCCTTTATAATCTATCTCTGCGTGGCGATAAAGAGAATAAGGCAAAATAGTATCTGTTTCATAGATATAATATCGGCTGAAATTCTTAGGCGAATTGATTTCAAATCGTTTGTATTTTTTCTTAAATAATATAGTGTCTTTGAGTGTTCTTCGGTGTTCATAATTAGGAATTTTGTCTTTGGTAAAAACAGCTCCTATATCTTTCATAGAATACACCAAGCGTGGCTTTTGGGCAGTCACCACTTCCGAAATTGTTTTTGTTTGAGCTGGTTCTCCTAATGAATAAAACACGGTGTCTTTTATAAAATTTATCTCTTTGGTAATAACAGAATTGTTAGGGTCTGGAACTAATTCGATAATCGTATCATTAGAATAATTAAGTCTTGAAATAAGAAAACTTTGAGTATTATCCAAATTTTTAGAAGCGTCTACATAGATGTTAGAAATTACATCTATTGCTCCTTTTTGAGATTTGATTTCTTTATTACAAGAATTTAGCAAAGTGAGTGATAAAAAAGTTAAAATGATATTTTTCATAATGATGTTATTTAATAAAAGGCTACTTTTTTGGTAGCCTTTGGGATTATAAACTTCTTGAAATGTTTTGTTGTCTTATATTATTCTTTTCTTGTTGCTGAGTATCTAATCCTTGAATAGGTTTATTGGTGTTGAGCCTATTCATTTCTTTATCGTAAAGATTAAGGGTTTTATATTGAGGGTTCAGCACGGCATTTCCTTCTGTGATTTTATTGTCCAAGTTAAATTTCACTTTTACAATATTTCCTTTTTCAAGGGACTTGACTGTGTTATCTTTGTGTTCAGGTTTATCAAAAATAAGCCCTGATTTTTCTACAATTTTAGCTGTATCTACTCCGTAAGCCTGTTGATTGTATGTCTGGAATTTAAAATTACCATATTCATTTTTTTCTTCTGCAAAATTGAGCTTTACAAAAACTGGTTCATTTTCCTTGAACTCAGTCTTTACAGAGCGTCCTTCAAGCAGATTAACTGCCTCTTTTGCTGTAAAATGATTTACGCCAAAATTGTGAGTTCGTTCCTCTCCAATTTCATTTTTTAAAGTTGCATTAAATGAATTTAAAAACACTCCACCTTTCTCGGATTTATTAAAATTTAAAGTAAAATTTACTTCATTTCCCTGCATTGCTCTATCTGATTGAGTCTGAATCTTAAAGGTTTTTTCATTTGAATTTATTCCTTTTTCTAAATCTTGATGTAGTTTATTACTTTCCCCAAAACCAAGATATTTTAATTGGTTTTTGAGATAATCTAACTGGGCTGATTCTATTGGAGATTTTATTTTTTCTTCCTGTTTTTGTTTATCATTGTATATATTCTCATTCTGCGTAGAACCCTGTTTTGTTGTCTGTTCTTTTTCAGCTTCACTCAAAAAGATTTGAGGGCTTTTTATTCCTTGTTTCTCATCATAGATTTGCATAAACTTCTTTTCTTTTTCAGTAAAACTTCTTTCTCCATCCATGTAAAAAGCTTCTGGAGAGGAATTTTCCATCTCTTTTGCAAAGTCTTTATATTCTTTAGTAAGAGGTGTGATATATTTATCTTTCAGTGATAATTTTTGCTCTATTTCGATGTTTTGACTCTGCGAAGAACTCTGTTTCGTTGTCTGCTCTTTTTCTGCTTCATTGATAATTCTTTCGAAGTGTTCTTGTGTCTTTTTTATCCCCTCTTGAGAAATTGTTTTTTCTCCTACTTCCTCTATAAGATTTATAGCCTCTCGAACTCCCTTCTCTTTCACCATGTTCTTTTCCTCTGGTGTTAAATTTTTATATTCTTGAAGTCTTTCTTTATCAAGTTCAGTTTGAGTTTTTCCATGGTCAGAAAAAACCATTTTTCCTATAAAATTCTGTACATTCTCTTGTTGAGTTTCCTTAAACTCAGAATTCTGGCTTTTTATTCTATTTACCAGATTCTCTTTAAACTCATCAAGATTTATATTCTTCTCAAAAATATTATCAATTTGTAAAGACTTTAGTTTTTCAAAATCATTTTTCAACCTCCAATCTTCTACTTTTCTATCAATGAAATCTGTTATTTTTTCGCCAATTTTATATGGAGGTATATCCTCAAATTTAGCTTTCAAAATAGTTTCAGGTATTCCCTTTTCACGATTGCTTAATTGAGTTTCATAGTTTTCAATATCCGCTCTTATCTGTCTAATAGTTTCGGAATTATCAGCTGTTTGTTCTCCATTAATTTCTCCTTTCAGATTTTGAATTTTTTCTTGGACTTGCTCATTAGTAAGCCCTACTATGTTTTTTCTATTTTTAAAATCCTCTATTTCGGATATATCATTATCAAATATCCTTTCATTTTTTAGATGTTCAACTATATTATTGTATTTGCCAAGATGTAATTTTTCTAATAAATCAAATTCATTATTAATTTTTCCATTAACCTTATCTATCAAATACTCTTTTACTTCTGCAAAAACATTTTCGTTTTGTGGTCTCGTAGTTTGTTCCATATTTTGTTGTTTTTTGTGAATCGTATAGCTGATATTACCTTCTAAATCCTCTTTTTCGCTCTTGTTCCTGTTCCTGTTGTTCCTCTCTCTCTTGGTTTGCATCTTGATACCTGTCAGGGTCATTTACTCCCAGCTGAATATCTGATTTCTCCTGTTTTTGAGCTTGTTCTCGGTTTGGTGTAGCATCATCAATTGTATTAATCGTTTTAGATACGATATTTATATCATTGCTGATTTCTTTAGCGATTTCTGGGAAATTGTCCATTTTATCCAGCAGAAAATCTTTAAGTTTTTGCAACTCATTTTTGTATCGGTTGGTTTCCTCTATATTTTTTCTTTCTGCAATAATCTGCGTAAGTTCTTTACTGTTTTTTACTAAATCAAATTCTACAATTTGATTTAGTTTTTCATCATACAAGAATGCCTTTTTTTCAAACCCTAAAATATCATTGGCACTATTTTTCTTTTCAATAGAGGAATAAGAAATTCCTTTTTCGGCTTCATTAAGAATATCCGAAATAGCTCTATCTCTTTGAAAAACATTGACTTCAAGGCGTGTGTTTTCATCTTTTAACTGAAATACAACCCTGTCTTTTCCATTATCAGCCACGAGGCTTTCTCCTTTTAAAAATTTCTGAATATCATCATTTGAAAGCTTTTTAGAAAAAGTATTATCGGCTCCAATAATTCCAAATTCTTTTAAATCATCTGTTGGTAGGTTATCATAATTCATAATATGCTGAGATTAAATTATTTGCTTTTATTATATCATTTAAAAATTGAGTAGGATTGATAAATTTCCCATATTCTTTTACTGCAAAATGTAGATGCGGTCCAGTAGAGTTTCCTGAATTTCCACTTTTCCCAATAATATACCCTGCTTTGACTACTTCTCCTGTTCTGTAATATATTTGTGAAAGGTGTAAATAAGAGGTTTCAAATCGGTTGGAATGTCTTACTTTTATGTAATTTCCGCCTCCATTTTTATCCCAACCAGCTTCTGAAACTATGCCATCTAAGACCGTGTATACATTTTCATAATTTGCTCCTAAGTCTATTCCGTTGTGCATTTTCTGTCCTCCAAAAATTGGATGATAACGAACACCAAAGGGCGAAGTAATCAGCATTTTATCCAAAGGCATTGCTATTTTCTTAATTGTATTCTCGGAAATAAAATTGTATTTTTTAATGTTCTTATGGTTTGTTTCAGGTTCTTTTTTCGCAATTTTGTTTTGAAAATTTTGAATTAAAGAGTCTTCTATCTTTTTGAAATTAAGTTTTTTATCATTTTCTTTTTTGCCTAAATCAATAATTAGAGTTTTTAGAGAATCCAATTCTTTTTTTAGGTCTGCTTTTGTTGTGAAAAGTCTTTTTTTATTCGGTTTTGTAACTTGTTTTTGTGGTGTTTCGTTTTGTGTTGCAGAAGGAAAAGATTCATTTAAAAACTCTTTATTTTCCTTTTCTTGATAGGTATAAGTGAGTGTGTTAAACTGCCCAAAACAGGTTGTTGTTAAGAGAAAAAAGAATAATCTAAAAAAGTAATTCATTTCCTATCTTTTTCTACAAAAGTGACCATTACTTATCAGAATTACAAGGATTTAAGGCAGAGTTGAACTATTTTGAACTATTTTGAACTATTTTGTACCATCGGTTCAAAAATCTATGAAAAACTTTATAAAAAATCCTCTGACTGAGTTATAGTCGGAGGATTTTTCGGAAATAAAGTATAAAAACAATCAAGAATATAGGCTAAGGATTCATATTTTCTTTGATAATAAGTTCTACCTCTTTGGTTATTCTACGGTAGTTTGCCATTAGTGTTTCTTCTTTTCGGTCTTTTCCAGTTTTATCAATGAAAGAATAATAAGTTGGCATTTTTACATAGTTTTCTTCCTCTTCTTTAATGGCTTTCATATCTAAATTGATTTTCCCACTTATTGCTGATGATTTGTATTCTTCAGAATTATTTTCTTCACTTCCTGCTATCATTCCTACCATTTCTCCTGTACGGAGTGCTGCGATTTTTCCAGCAGGAATCATATTATCCATTTTTTCATTGATAGAAGTGGTAGTTCCTTGATTAGAAATGGATTGAGAGTAAGTTTTTTGTTTTATTTTACCAAACATTTTTTCAAGCCAGTCCAAAGTGTTTTTATCACGAGCTGAACCAGAGAGAATATTCCCAATAATTGCAGAAATAGTGTCTGCTACTTCTTTTTTATAGAACTGCCGAAGCTGTGGAATTTCTTGCAGACCAAGAACAACGGCAACTTTGTTACTTCGTGCAGTGGCAATAACATTATCAATTTTATGAATGTAAATGGTTGGAAACTCATCTGCAATCACGCCACTTGGGTAATTTCCTTTGGAGTTAATAAGTTTTAATGTTCTATTTAAAACAGAAGAATAAAGAGCTGAATTAATATCCTGCGTGGCTGGGTCAGATGCCAAAATGATAGTTGAAGGGTTTTCTTTATCTGAAATCTTTAACTGAATTTCATCTCCAGAAAATACCCAAAAACTCTCTTTGGTAGCAAGACGAGAGAGGAATATTTTGAGTGTTCCGACTTGTCCTTCGAGCTGGTCAAAGGCTTTATTATCATAAGCAGATTTAAAGGGCGATAGTAATGAGGTCAATTCCTCATGTTGAAATAAAGTAGTAAAAATTTCTTCATAGCTTCTATTCATAAAAGACAGAAGGTGTGGAAGTGTTGAAAAACGCCCATTTTCATAAGTTGCAAAGTAATAAATACAGGATGAGAGGAAGTTGATTGCTGATTGGGTAAAGAACTGCTCTGAACCACCGCCACCATTTGAACCTCCTTTTTGTAATGCAAAAACCATTGATTCAGCCATTTCTTGGGCTTCTGCAAGAGTCTGAATGTATTCTTTTTTAAAAGGATTTACCCTTTTGGATTTTTCTACATCATTCAAATTGATAACGAAAAAGTCGTGTTTATAATCTTTGTCTTTTTGTTTTTTTAAAAGATATTGATAATAAGCAATTTGGGCAAGGTCAGGAAATTTAAAATCATAGATGCAGAGACAAAAACCCTTGCTCATCATCTGCCGAATGGCAGGATTAATGATACCGAATGACTTACCAGACCCTGGTGTCCCCAGCACCATAGTCCCACGAAAAGGATTGATATTTATCCAGCCTTTATTGGTCTTTCGGTTGTGTCGGAATAAATATGGAATATTTACAGAAGTGGGGGTTTCTACGAGTTCTTGGTTTTGGGCAAAAGATTCCTCCTCTACATTCCAACGGTCTTGCCCCATTTTTTGTTGCATATATTTTGAAATACTGTCAGCTCCCATTTGGGTAATAACAGCACCAACCAAAGAGAGCAATGCATATCCTACTTGATAAGGATTTATTTTTGGCAAAGTATGAATACTGGCTTCCTTAACAAAAGCTAATGAACCGATAATCATCAGTAATCCCAAGATGATAGGCAAAATAATCTCTTTGGTAACATTTAGGTCTCTTTTCTTTTTGGCTTTTGTTCCTATGGCAACGAGTGTAATGAGGATAATGGTAGAAATTTTTGCATTGATAGGAGGAAAGAATATTCCCATTTTGCCAAAATTCCGCAATAAATCAGAAAGCACAAAAATCTTTGCATCTTGAAAAAATAGCGTTAGGCAATCCATTACAACTACTGTATAGACCATTTTTTGGATAAATCCATAGATTTTTATTTGGTGCTGTTGTTCTTGCATTTTAATTGATTTTAATTTTCAATGAATGACTAATTAAAAAGTATCAGCATTTAGTATATCTGAATATTTTACGACCATTTCAATGGTTCTTCCTGATAGTTGCTCTTCCAATAGTCTTATTTTCATAACTTTACTATTAGGATAAGTAAATTTCTTAAAGACATAAATATTTCTAAAATTCTTTTTAAAGACTTTATTATGATAGAATTGATAAATTGGTTTCATTTCTATATTTTGGTTATTGGTGGCTTTATATATTTTTTTATCATCGAGTGAAAATTTAATTCCTTCCACATCATAATTAAGATTGGATTTATTTTTGAAATCAACATCAAGAAATATGTAATCTCCCATCACATAAACATTATTAAGCTCAATGGTAAGTTTTAGAGAATTTACTTTTCTCAAAGGTCTTTGAGTATCTCGCTGAATAATATCTAATGAAAAATTTCTTAATTCAAGGTTTGAAAAACTCATTTTAGGAAACTCCAAAGGTTGCATATCTTCTGGCTGGATTTGGATATTGGTTTGAGAATTAAATACCAAAGGGTTTCTAAAAACGGCTTTATACTGAGCCATGAAAGACTGCCCTACAATAGTAATAATCCCTATCTGTTCTCCACTATAAAAACTATTTCGTTTCTGTTTTATCACTTTTACAGAATCTTGTTCCTGTTTATTGGTAATCTTGATTCTTGCGATATTTTCAGAAGGTAAATCTCCTATAAGTTCATCGGTAGACAAATCTACAAACTGAATGGGTTCAGGGGATATAAAATGTATATTTACTCCTTCGGTCATATTAAGTTCAGGAAGGTCACGAACTGTTTGTTCTTTCTTTTCAGTTTGAGCAAAAAGAGAAGAAGCAGAAAACACACACCCAAATAAAATTGCTTTAATACTAATTGTCTTCATATTTTTCAAATTCTTTTTCGTTAATTAAATAGATATAAGAGTTATATTTTAATTTTGCCTTATTCTTTCTGATAAGGTTTGCTATTGTTTGTGATGCAGAAGAGAAAGCTTTGGATAAAAAGCTTGTGAAAAACCCTTGGTTGGCATTATCCAACGATGTTCCCTGCACCGAATTTTCTCCAAGTTCTCTCATCATATCTCTAAATGCACTTTCAGGAACATAGAGTCCTTTCATTCCATCTACATCATAAACAGAGAGGTTGATGGGCAGGATTTCCCCATTATTAAGAATAGAAATCACATTGAGATTAACTCTCTGCATAGAAAATCCTGATATCTGCCCATAAATCATAGTCCCTTTATTTATTTTATGTTTTCCTACATAGATGTCTTCCAGTAGTCGGAAACGAATTCTACTACCAAGGTAACCCTTTGAGTTTTCATCTATTACGGCTTTCACAAAATTACTTTCACTTTCTTTGGTAATAGAATTGAAGCTTTTGTTCAGACCATTTTTTGAAACTTTCAGTGTGCTATTAAGAAAAGCTTTCATTTTAGCTTTATCATGTTTTAATTTTTCTTTAGCCTTTACTTGTGCTTGATACTCTGGGTCTTTAGACTTTTCTAATGAATCCATAAACAACATCTGCTTTCGCAAAGTCTTTACTGGATCATCTTCTTCTTTTTGTTGAGGAGAAGAATAATTATTTGAAGCTGAAGCCGAAGAATTATAACCATTTCCTGTACCACTTGCTCCCTCATTCAGCATACGGATAATTTCTGCTGAACGCTGAAAATCTCTTTCATCTCTTGCCCTCGTATCTCTCGGTTCATAGTAAGATGTTCTTCCAGCCAATCCTCCTTGTGCCATGTTTTTTTTCCTTGCATCTTCAAGGGAATCAATGTATCTTTTTTGTTTATAATTCAGGTTATCAGAATAGTTCAAAAGACTGTCCTCTTCGGTCTCTAATCCATCAAGCATTGTTCTATTGTCACCATTGGCAAAAAACTCATCATAAGCATCGTTTTTGGTTAAAATACTATCTCTTGTTTCCCCTAATGAAAGATTAAGCTCCTGCTGTGGTTCAGCAACTTCTTCATCTGCCATTAGACTTTCTACCTGATAAGCTCCAAATAAAACAAAAGGAAGAGTAATAAGTGGAATAATGTATTTCTGCTGTTTAAAATTTATTTTTTTAAGGTTCATTTTTCAGTTTTTTATATTCGTTATATAAATACTCTATTCTCATGCTGTCATTTTTTGTAAGACTTTTCATTTTTTCTTTTTCTTGAAAGGAATGAAGTTCTTTCATTACTTTTTCCAATCGTGCTTCTTTCAGATGAAATTTTTCTTTTTCTTTATCACTTTGGGCGTAAAAATTAGGAATACTTGTAAGAGTGACCTTTGGAGGAAAATAAATTTCTCTTACTACGGCAAAGATTCCAGATAGAACCAAGAATACTAAAAAGTAAATCAGAATTTTTTTAGGTCGGTTTTGTTCATTAGCCCAAGATAAAAGGCTGTCTATTCTCTCTTTCATAGCTTAAAATCCATTGTATTTTGATTCACTTGATATTTCAGAATTGTCTATAATTTTCCAGTTTTTCAGCATAACTCCATGTGGATTATTGGGAGTTCTGAGTACATCATCAAAATTACCTTCTGTTATTAATTTCCTAATAATAATTGCCGACCTTCTGTTGATTACTTGTCTTCCAAAGAATACAAATCTCTTATTAGCAACATCTAAACGGATAGAATCTGCATTTACGGTAATCATAGAACTTGATGAAACAAGTTGATTATAAAATCCCTTTTCCTTTAAGTTGGTGTATTCTTTTTTTCCTGTATCATCAATAAGGTAGAGAGACTTTTCTACATTTTTTTTAATATATTCATCATCAGGTGCAAGAGTAAAAAACAGCCTATGAAAAAGTTCCACTTGTGATTTGTATTCTACTGGGCGGTTTAGAAGTTCATCAGTCTGTTTTACCAAAATCGGAACTCCATTATCCAAGATGTAAATAGATTTTCTGGAATCTTCTACAATTTTATATGAGAAAAACAATCCTGCAATAACGATTACTATCGATGCTAAAATGACAGAAATAGAAACTGCTTTGTTTATCTTTATTTTTTGTTCTATACTTTTTACTAACATAATTTATATGGTTTCGAATTGTGATTTACTATTTTTTATCTTTATCTTCTCCTTTTCCTAACTTATAAAGAGCCTGCGCTCCAGCTACATACTTTCCTGCACTTTGTTTCATTTTAGTCATTACACCTGCTCCGCCAGCTGAAACAATGCTGTCTGCAATGGTTGGGGTCATCAGAACACCAATTCCTGTAACGATGTAAGCTACCACAGTAAATAGTGTAACATGTAACATTCCATTTCCATTGATAAAAGCCGATATGGTCGCAGAATCAACATTACCTGCACTATTTATCATTAATTCATATCGGTCTATTTCCATAGTGTAAGCAGAAATGATAAGCTGTTGTCCAATGTTGATAATGGTAAATGCGACAAATGTATACAGGTTGATATTGATAAACTTTGAAATCCAACTGGTAAGTGAACTTTCAAAGCCTGGAATAAGAGCCATGCCAATGGCTATCGGTCCAAGAACAATTAGAATATAACTCCAAATTTTTTGAATAAAGAAAATAAGATAAGTGCAGACTCTGAGAATAGATAATCCAATAGCTTCTAAAAGGTCTGCTCCCCATCTTTGGAATTTAAAATCCATTCTTATAAACCATTCTTCTACAGGAGTTTGTATTTTATCCCAACCTTCTTTAATACTATCAGTTATCTTATCAATAAAACCTTTCTCTTTCAAATTATCCAATTCCTTTTGTTTTGCTTTTTCTTCAGCTTCTTTTTTAATCATATAATCCAAAAGTTGATTTTGCTTTTGAAATCGTTTAACACGAAGTGTGTTAGCCTCTCTTTCTATTTTCTCAAACATCGTTTGTGAAGGTGTAGAAACTACTCTGAATGGACTTTGAACAAAAGAATAAAAACTTGTCCAATGTAATAAAATCAGTCCTATAAAGAATGGTTTTAACATTGGGGTTATTTCCCATTCTCGGTCTCCTGACTGCATCTGCCATCCCATATAAGATAAATAAAATGTAGCTCCTATTCCTCCTATAAGTCTCCCTAAAAAGGATACTTTACTTGCTTCAGCACTAATGCTTGTGTCCAATCTATTGAATGATTTAAAAAACCATTGTTCAAAAGCTCCATCTCCTTTTAAAAATTGTAAAAGTTTATTGGAATCATCTGCACTGGGTGTTGTTTGTCCTAATATCACTATTGGCAGTAGGCATAATATAATGCAAAGTAAAAATATAAGATATTTTGTTTTCATTAGTATTGGTCTTTATATTGGTTCATAATTTCTTGTACTATTTCTACATCGGTTCTTGTAATGTATTTTTTTCTTCCTTTTCTGAATTTATCAAGAGCATTTTTATAATCTAAATACAATTCTCCTTTTGTATTATAAGAGAATAGTTCAGCTTTGAATTTTCTCCACCCCATAAGAGTTTCATGATACATCAAGAATCTTTTTCCTCTGGGCATATCCATTGTTCTTGATTTATGGTATTTATCTTTCAGTAAATCCAGAATTTCCTGTAATCTATCTATTCCTCCTGAAAATTTCAGAGTTTCATAAATTTCTTGGTTGTCAAAACCCCACTCTCTGAAATTCTGTGGTTGTTCAGGGAAAGATTTTAGAGGATTCAGCATTCTTTTATAATATAAAACCCATAATGGGTCTGCATCTACAGTTGCAGAAGTCCAATGAGCAAAATCCTGTACATTTCTTTTATAAATGCTGTCTGACTCTGCTTTTATTTTTTCAGCTTCTTGTTTTTGAACTTCAAGCTCTAACAATCTTTGGACTTCAAGACCTGTGGGTTTCAAAGGGCGTATATCCTGCCCATTTTTGTAATCTTTATTCCTTTTCGGTGACCACATTCCCCAGACTGTAGCATAAGCAAAGTTAGTCTGGACACCCAAAAACCATTTTCCATAAGGTCGCCAATCTCCCCATCTCTCAAAAACCATTCTTTTGTGTTGAGACACAATGGCATTATCATTTAGTCTATTTTGAGCATTTATACTGATGCAGAAAAGAAAAACAGCATAAATTAATTTTTGATATTTCATATACTTTAATATTTAAGATATTGATATTTTCTCATAATGTCTTCTACAATAGATTTATCCATATTGACATACCATCCAAGATGTGGAATTTGATAAATATATGGTGTATCTTTTCCTCTTTCTAACATCAAATTGATATACATCACATTGGCGTGTAATATTCTAACTCTGTCAAATATCCTGCTGATTAAAACTTCTCTATCATATGGGTCTATAAGTAAATCACTATCTTCTCTTAATATTTCCTCTTTGAGTTCCTTCTGTATCATTAGGATTTCTTGCACGATACGATGATAATGGTCTGTGAGAAGTATAGCATATTGTGGGTATTTTGCTGTGAGTTTTAACATTTTCCCACTGTGTTCTCCTACTTCCCCAAGATATTTGTAGAGATATTTAAGCTGTTTTCCTTGTTTTATCGTTTGGTTTACTTTACTTAATTTATCATATATAAACTCCTGTATAGCAACTACTTGTGTTATTTTCTTGTTTATATCATCATAGAGTTGTTTTTGTTTCTCATAGGACTTAAGAAAACCTTCATTACTTGTAAGTCTCACCGCTTGATTTTTAGTAAGTTGAGCAATCAGCTTATCATTTACAACTACTGTCTGACCTCTTGCAGATATTACATTTAAAATCAAACAGAAAAATATAATCCTTTTCATATCAGAAAGTTTTTATATTATCAATAATCTCTTCTACAATTTGCTTGTCTGCATTTACATAATAACTGAGCATAGTTTTATTTCTCTCAAATTTTTCTTTTGCATTTCTAATCATCATAAGCATATAAAAAGATTGGCTATTAAGTCTTTCCACTTCTGAGAGTGCATAATCTATTAAGATTTTTCTTTCAGCTTTTTCCATTTGATTGATTGCTCCATAGGAAACAACAATTCCTGTAATGAGTCTTACTACCATTTGAAGCTCATCTACAAATTCTACCTGCTTCGGCAGAGCAACAATCAAGGTATAAGGTGCAGTTCTTATTTCTTGGATAATCTTTATTTGATTTTCTTTGATTTCTTTTGCCTCTTGTGAAATTACTATTCCAGCAGGAATAGCCTGTAATGCAAAATCAATAATTCTTAACCTGTCTTGAATTTTCTTTGTTGTATCTTTAAATTTTGACCATTGTTTTTTATTGACTACTTCTGCACCTAAATTGATATTCTGCTTTTTTTTCATTTCTTGTTGTCTCTCATTCTCCTGCATAGAATGGCGAATTTCTTGATTCATCATAGGGAAAGACACATTTTCTTCTTCCCAAGGTGGTTTTGGTTTTCCTCCTGATGATGTTAATACTAAATAACCTGCAAGAAATACTGCTGAAAAAAGAAATTTTCTCATAATGATTCGGTTTTAAAAATTATGTTTATATCTATCCATTATATTTCTGACAATATCTTTATCTGTATTGATATAGCCTTGAAAAGGGTTAATAGCTCTCCAAAATCCCAATCTTTTAGCTCTTTCTAAATCTAAACTAATGGTCGCCAGCCAGACTTTTAACATCTTTACTTTTGTAGAAATATCATAAATCAGCTTATATCTATCCCCAGCGGTTGCAAGATTTAGTTCCCCTGATTTTAGGAGCTCACTCACTTCGGTGGACATTTTGAGAATTTGTCTGTATGTATATTCCGTAGTTTTTGCTCCGAAAACAGCATATTCAGGATTTTGTTTTACAAATTTTCCAATCTCTGAGGAATACATAGCACAATCTTTTAGGTCTTCATAAATTTCTTTGACTTGTAATCCGTTTTGGAGAGTTCCTGAAACTTCACTCAATCCCTTTAAGATTTTTTCTTGAATATTATTAACTACTACCATTTGAGTTCCAACCCAAGCCTGTGCTTTTTGGAGTTTATTTTGTTGTGCAATGGTTTCGTTTTGTTTGTCTTTTAGATTGTCTGGATACAGCTTTATGGCAGCGGTAGTTACTACATCTACATAAGTGTTTTGAGCTGATAAAAAACTTCCCAAAAACACTATACTCAAATAATATTTTTTCATAATTATATGCTATTTACCAGATTCTCAAAAGTTTTTTCTTTTTCTAATTCTAATTGTTTCCTGTCAAAATGTTTTTCTTCCAATTCTTCATTGATTTGAGCTACTTTTTCTTGGATAATTTTAATTGGATTTTCTCCTTTGTGTTTTCGCTTAATATGATTGTAATATTTTAAAACTTTTTCATCAATTGGCTTTTTGTATAGATTGACAAGAGGAACTAAATTATCCAGAGGAGCTATTTTCTTTAAATCAGCCACGATGCGTTCTAATGCCAAATCATAATTTCCAACTGCTTTTGCATAATACTCTACGGCTGATTTTTCAGGTTTCTCAGTAGTATAGGTTAGATATTGCTCCAAAGAAACTTCATTACCATAGACTTCGCCTCTTCCCCCTCGTTTTAGATAAAATTCTTTAAATCGGCTTCTACCATATTTATTGTTTAGGTTATTGATTGTCCAAATTTTATTTTGTTCCACTTGATTTAGCGAAAGAATATCAGCAATTGCTCCAAAATTATCTTTGAATTTGGATTGGTCAAGCAAAATGAAAGTATCTGAATTAGAAATAATAGAATCCTTAACTACTGCATTACCAATAATATCGTTGAGTTCTTGGGTTACTACAATAGTTTCCCCCCAGAACTTACGCACAGTTTTGTATAGATAAAGAATGTATCCTCCCATTAATTTAGAGGCGATAGCTTTCCATGCCTCTTCTATAATCAAAGCTTTTCTTCTATCGTTTCTCAATCTCATCTTTTGGATAAAAGTATCCATAATGATAAGTGTAACAATAGGAAATAGAGTAGGGTTGTCTTTAACATTATCAATCTCAAAGACAATAAACGGCTCATCAAATAAGGTGCTGTCTGCACTTTCGTTGAGTGTTGTTCCGTATCTTCCTCCTTTATAGAAATCTTTTAAGACAAAGAGAAAAGTTCTCAAGTTGAATTCTTTTTCTGTAATGTTGTATTTTTTATTTTTCAGATAAATAGGCAAAAATCTATCACAGTATTCATAGAAACTATTGAAAGACAATTCCGAAACTTCTAATTTTTCATCTAACTCTTTTATTCTTTTTATCAAAGCAAATCTAAATGCCTCATTCCATTCCTCTGTGGTTTTAGGATTTTTGAGAACTTCTTGTGGAGTTATAATGGCTAATTTGGTTTCATTATATTCCTTTCTTCTTTCTTCATCTGTCAAAGTTTCATAAGCTTCATACACCCTATGAAACATCTCCTTGTTATAATCAGGGTTATTTATATTTTTATCAGGGTGGTAAAAGTTGATTAATTTTCTTCCTTTTCTTTTAATCTCATCAGTAGGAGCATCAAACGAAACCCCTAATATCTCATAATAGGTTTTATTGCTTTCCAGTTCTTCTTCAAAATCCTCTAAAATATCCTCTCTGCTAATATTATATTTTTCCAAATGGAGTAAAAGCTCTTCATCAGATACCTGTTCATACCATGCTCTGCCTCTATTAAAAAATTGATGATAGTAAGACATCAGAGTATTGTCTAAAATAGATTTTTGCTCTTTGCTCATTGTAGCATCTGCCCCCTGCCAAATCATAAAAATCAGATTGGTCAAAAATTCTATTTTTTCAATATTAAATTCCTTTTCGTTCATCACAAAAGGATTCATGGTAATAGGTTTTTCTTCGGTATATTTGATATACTTCCCACCTTTATAGCTACAAGTTCCAGAATAGGAATCTCCTGTATCTACAATCACAACATCATAATTATAAAGTAAATACTGCTCAACGATATTGTTCATCAAGAATGATTTACCAGACCCTGAAGGTCCGAGAACAAATTTATTTCTGTTATTCATTCTTCCAGTTTTCATAGGTAAATCAGATAGGTCTACTTTTAAGGGAACTCCTTGTCTGTCAGTAAATCTTAAATAAATATTGGATTCTTCACTTATGGGGAAACTCTCCTTAAAAAAAAAACAAAGCGAAGCTTCACTTGTAGTGGTAAATAAATCATACCCTTTTAACTCAACTGCATTGCCAGGTATCGCACACCTAAACAATTCCAGTTGGTTATAAGCATTTTTTGAAACGATAATTCCTTTGGTAAATAATTTACTTTCTATCATAGACTGGGTTCTCTCCATTTCTTCCTGTGTTTCAGTCGCAAAAACAATGGAAAAATGAGCATCTACAATCAGTTGTCCATCTACAGCAATATTGTGAAGCAGAGTTTCTATTTCTTCTGCCACTATCATATTTGAAGGTGCAGATTTTGCTACACCCTCATGTTTTTTCTTTTTCTTGTCAAGTTCTCTTTGTTTTGGTGCTTGTTCTGGAATAGAAATAATTTGATTATAGATAACCATATGGTAGTCTTCCAATTCATTGATAAAAGAAAAATTATCAACGGCTGTTTCAGATGCTGTACTATTTCCACCTAAAATAGAATAAGGCTCTATCTGGCTCGGAAGTTCAATATTTTCCACATCTACAAAACTAATAACCTTTCCATATCTATTTCCAAATCTTAAATTAGTATTGGTAGATTTAATGTTATCAAAGGTAGGAATGTCGGATAAATTCATTGATAAAACCCCTCCAATATAATATTCCCAGTCTTTTTCAAATAAAAATTGTGGTTCGCAATGGAATTGAGAGAGAAGCATATGCACTTTTTGGCATTTGTCTCGTAGTTCTTTATATCTTTTATCTGAAAAATTGTAGTTGTTTTTTTTCTTTGAGTTGTCCACAACATCAGTAAATAAAAGCAGGGTATCAATCGTTTTATAAATTCTTCCCTCAAAATGTTCAGAGTACTTTTGTTGTAGAAATTGAGTGGATTTTTCTGCAGAGTATCTTTGTTTTCTAAAAATATCTAATTTTTGAATAATATGGTTTTCGCCAATAATAGAAATTACTTGATTGAGTATTGTATGAAAATCAGTATAGGAATTAGGGTCAGCAGAATATTGTTCTACCGCATTCTTTATCTTAATCCCAATAACAGGATTTCCGTATTTACCGATTAAAACATCAAAATTCCAATTATGTTCTTTGCCATAATCATAACCTATGAAAGGAATATCAAAAATTTTATTTTTCATTTTTATTTTTAGATTTGAATTTCTTTATGTTGAATCTTTTAGGAAAAATATGCAGTTCATCATTGTTTTTAGTTTTATTGTAAAGCCCTTTGGAGTCTTGTATTTTAAACATTCCCCAAAATCCTAATGCTCCAATACCAAGACCTAAAAGCGTTCCCCAAATCCCCATAAAAGAGCCTAAAACTCCTGATAAAACAAGCCCTGAGGCTACACAGCCCATAGCATAGTAAATGTATTTATCCTTTAATCCGAATAAAACAAGGGGTTTTTTCAACCCCTTGTATAAGTAGAAGCCCATTTTAACTCAATCCGAAGAAAGACCCTACGAATGTAGGTACGATAGTTAAAAATAAACAAGCTCCACCCCAACCAAGGATTTCTTTATTCACATCTTGGTCTCCGTTCTGCCACTTATTGTAAATTCTAAGACCTCCAATAAGCCCAACGATACCACCAACAAACTGAATAAAAGTTTTTAGAGGTGTCCAGTACTTCTTAATTTCATTACCAGCTGTGGTAAAAGCACCTGCACCACCACCTCCCGCTTGTGCAAAAGCAGGACTTGTAGAAAGTAGCAGTAATGCTAAGATTAAAACGCTTTCTCTCTTCACACCTTTGAAGTTTGCTAATTTTAGCCCCTTCAATCTTTGGAATTTTCCAGTCATAATTGAAAAAATTTAAAAATGTTAAAAAATTATTTGGTTTCGGATTTACTAAGAATGAATGTGATAAACTTTTTGTCCATTATAATTGGCAACCATTTTTACTTTTGTATTAATATGGTTTAGTATATCTTTTATTTTTAAATTAGATATAGGTTTATCAGCAATTGATGGATTTTTATTTTCAGTTTGCACCTCTGGTTCTATCTTGTTTTCTGCAATTTCCATTTCTTCCTCCTCTAATTTATTTTCATCTTCATATTTGTTTTTTAGTTTTTCTATATCTTGATTTTCATCAGTTGCAGAAAGAAAAGGTTCTTGTATTTCCTCATAGGATTTGGGAGTCCTTATGTTTTCTACATCTTCTATTCCTACAACCACAGGTGTTTCCTTGTTCTGTTGTGCAAAATCAGAAATGGAATAGTTCTGTTCGCTGTTTTCTGCCTCTACAACTTTTTCTTTTTTTAAGAATAAATCATAAATAACCATTCCCACATAATACAGGAAATACAATCCTAAAATGATAGGTATAAATTTCATTAGTCTTCTTTTTTATTTTTAAGTTCTATTACTTGTGCCATCAATCCCCTAAACTCTCTTTTGCCGAGTGCATACCTCATTCCCAAATCAATAACTTCATTCATATCTATACTAAATGTGTTAAATTTCCCCAGCTCAATATGAAGCTCATTATCTATTGCGACAGTTCGCTCTTGTCGGTTGCTTTTTTCTTGCTCCCAATCTTTTATAAAATCTTCTATATTGATGTCGTTATATTTTCTTTCCAGATGAATAGAAAATGGCAGTTTATATTGTGGCATTGATATAATTTATTAGTTCATCAAAACTTGGTTTTACAGAATGTCTCTGCTCATAAGTAAGTTTTCTTGTATTGATATTTTGTAAGCAGTTTCTTTTATACACAGGGTTTTCTAAAATCTTTCCATACTTTGAAATCTCCTCATCCATTCCTTCTTGATTGAGATAATTATATCCCTTATCATATTTGGAGCGGATAAATATCATCTGTGCTTCACTCTCTATCACTGATAAAAGCTCTATAAATACCAAAGTAGATTTTGCAGAAACATCTGAATATTCAAAAGGAATTACAATGTAATCACTCATTATCAGCAGAGAAGTATATTTATCATCAAGTGTTCCTGCAAGGTCAAACAAATAGATTTCCTCACTTTCTTTCATATCCATGATAGCTTCAAAATCTATTGGTTTATCATTCTCACCGATTGATTTTACTTCATACAATTTTGGGATGTCCAATGCTTCATCTTCTTCCCATTTATGATAAAATGATTTTTGAAAATCAAAATCAAAAACATTTATTTTCTTGTCTTGCAGAGCAAGATAATTTGCAAAGGCTATAGCAAGAGTAGTTTTTCCTGCACCTCCTTTTTGTGTTCCAAAAGTTATTATCATCTTATCTTCGTTTTTTTCTTTTTCGTTTTCTTTCTTCTTCAGTAGGGTCAAGACCTTTCCCTGAACTTTTCATTATTTCAAACAAGAATTCATTTATCACTTTAGACAATTTATTATCTTGAATATTTTTAGTAGAAACCTGTTCGGTCTGTGGGTTTATAAAATTTTGATACGGAGTTTGTCCGACAAGGCTTTCCAATTCGTGTATATGATGATATTGTTTATGAGTGATATAATGCTTACCATCTTCTCCTTCAAATATGGAAATGTCTGTGTTTGGTTTAGAGTGTCTTATCACTTGGAAAGTTTCTTCTCGGACTTTTTTATATTCCCCCATATCTTTTCGGTTTTTATTCTCAAAAATCATAAATTCCTTAATCCCCCTTGCTTCATCGTTTTTGGAGTGATGATGAAAATAATTCAATAACTCTTTTTTATATTGAGCATTAAAAACATTATAATCTTTAATTTGCTCAAAAATTCGTTTATCTAATTTTTCCTTTGTGAAATCAAAAATTTCATTCATCTTCATTATTTCACTTCCTTTGAATACTTTCTGTGTTTTATGGTCTATCAAAGAATATCCAAAAGGCTGTTGTCCATCTTTGTGATGAAAAACAATATCAATCCCAAATATCTCTCTCATCTTGTGTTGCAGTTCACTTTCAAACTCTATTTTAGGCGTAGCATTTCGCTTGGTCTGGTCATCTTCTATTCCCTCTGCTTCTCGGTTATCTATTACCTTAAAAACCTTGTTTGAGTAAACTTCTTTGTATTTATTCAAAAAAGCCTTGATTTGATTTGCTCTTTTGGAATCTGATTTAGAATTAAAAACTATCTGATTATCAAAAATAGTTTTCTGTTTTACTCCATTTTTCAAAATATCAAAAGCAGTATCATTTTCTCTATTTTTGATAAATTTAAATCCACTTCTTTCCAGTAAAAGTTCCAACTGTTTTGCTGTACTGTATTTGTATTTTAAAAGCTTTTCTAACTCTTTATCCAAATCTACCCCTTGTAACTCAGTTAAAACTTTTTGTAAAGCTCTTTGAGATTTTAGTTTTTCAAAACTATCATCCATTTTCTTTCCTGTCGTTTTATCGACTCTTGTAGAAACTAAATGAATATGATTATTCTCCGTGTCGTTATGAAAAACAATAATATAAGGCTGATTTTCATATCCCATTTCTTTCATAAAATGTTTTCCAATCTCTGTCAGCTCTTCCTTGGAATGATTTTGAAACTTGGTAGAAATAGTAGCATGAAATTGAGGCTTTTTTACCTTATCACTTTTGGAAATAGCTTTGAAATAATTTCTCACTTCTTCCTGTTTGCTTTTTTCATCAATTCCATCTGGAAAGTTTTGCATCAGCATGAGTTCCCCAGCTCCACTTTCCCTTTTCTTGTCATTGTATTTCACACCATGAAAATCACTACTCGCTGAACTTAAAATCTTTACTATCATTTGCTATAAAATGGTAGATTTTCTTAAAAATCAGATTTTGCTCCTGTTTCAATTTTATCACTTCTGTCAAATCATTCCCAAACTGAAGCATCTGCTCCTTTGTCATAAATTTTTGAGAATTAATGAACTTTGCCTGTTGATTGATATTATTCTCTACTTTGGCAAATAGGTTTCCCTGTTTTTCAATGAACTCTAATGCTTTTTTTCGCTCATTATCCCACGCCCTGCCTTCCACAGAATTGATGATGAGACTTGTTAATGTTATTCCCTTTTCTTTGCAGAATCTTTTCCATTCTTCTTTTTTAGATTTCTCTATCCTAAAAATTATGTTTTCTTTCTGCATTTTGAGGTTTGTCTTTTGGCAAAGT
>JABCOA020000025.1 GCA_013333875.2 Flavobacteriaceae bacterium
CTACGAAGACAACCACATCATCATCATCAATAAAAAAGTAGGTCAGCTGGTTCAGGGCGACAAAACAGGCGACCAGAGCCTTCTGGAACTGCTGAAAGATTTCATAAAAGAACGCGACCAAAAACCTGGGAATGTCTATCTCGGCCTAGTTCACAGGATAGACCGACCAACCTCTGGGCTGGTAATCTATGCTAAAACCTCCAAAGCGCTCTCCCGCCTGACCCAAATGGTAAAAAACCGAGAAATAAAAAAAACTTACTGGGCAGTGGTTCCCAAAGAGATGATTCCACAAAGCCAAACCCTCACACACTATCTCAAAAAAAACGAGAAAAACAACAAAGCCATCATCTACTCCCACGAGACAGAAGGAGCAAAAAAAGCCATTCTAAGTTATAATATTCTCAAAACCTTAGATAATTATATGCTGCTGGAAGTGGACTTGCAGACAGGAAGACACCACCAAATACGGGCACAGCTCTCTAAAATAGGCGTACCTATAAAAGGCGATCTAAAATATGGCGCTCCTCGTTCTAATCCAGACGGCGGAATCAGTCTGCACGCCAGAATGCTGGAATTCATCCACCCTGTGAGCAAAGAACTTATAAAAATAACCGCTCCCGTTCTGCAGAATGATGCCATATGGAAAGCTTGCGAAATGTAAAAACTGATATTTTCATCTAAAATAAAAGAGCCACTCTGTGAGTGGCTCTTCTATCATCTCAAAATATTTTATTTATCTTAGAATGTTTGAGTCAATGACAATGATACACGAAGGTTATCTCCTGTAGCATCTTTTGCTAACTTCTTAAGTTTCCCCTTGTTAGCATAGTCATAGTATCCATAAGTAGTTGATGTATAGTCAAACTCAAGACCTAACTTAGTGTTACCAGACTTCCATCCCATTCTTGGAGATACTCTCCATGTGCTCACTGGATTTCCTACAGAACCATAAGCATTTGAAACTGCGAAAGAAGAAGCATAAAGAGCATTACCAAAGTCTTTGTTGTTAAATCCAAAGTCTTGAGAATATCCTCCGAAAACACCCCACTCGAAAGATTCAGAGAATTTACCAGCAAACTCTGTCCAAAGAGACAATGTAGTACTGTTTTTCAAATCATCTTTTAAAGGATTGTAAGCAACGCTTCCTAATTGTAGTAATTCAGATGGGTTTTGTCCATAGTTACCATAGATTTTCCAAGCGAAGTTTTCAGTAAACTGAGCTTTTGCGTATGCTAAGAAGTTGAACGCAGCAAGAGTTTTACCATGTGCAGTTTTAGCATTAGCATCTGTGTTTCTAGTAAATTTAACATTAGCACCGAAACCTCCTACGAATTTATCATCGCTACCAAATTGTAACTGTGCGTGGAATGCTGGAAGTCCTGATTTAGCAGCATTACCTTTCCCATTTAATACTAAAGAAGTGAAGTCTCTTTCTGTAACTGCAGCAAGGGTAAGTCTTGCATTACCTTTAGTAGAGAATCTGATCTGAGGAGAACGGTTGAACGGCTGGAATGGGCTTCCTGCGTTGAAGTTGTAAGTTCCTGGAGACACATTCGTTACGAACATTGGGTGCCAGAACTGACCTACTAACCATTCTACTCTATCACTAGATAATTTCACATAAGCATGTCTCAACCCAAAGTTGTTAGTTTGCCCATTATTACCAAAGAAGTGACCTTCGATCAAAGCTTCAGATTTCATTCCGAAGAACTCAGGACCAGCGATTTTAACACCTAATCTTGATTCGATTCCCCATCCGTTGAAATTAGCAACATTGTTTCCTGTTGCATTTGGAGATGCTAAATCGATAAAGTTACCTTCTCTAGCTGCAACTACTTGACGAGAGTCAAACGCGAATTCTCCTTTTGCATAACCATAAAGTGTAGCACTTGTTTCTTCTTGTGCTAACCCTACTTGTGCTACTGCCAAAGCAAGTAGCGCCATGATCTGTTTTTTCATAATTGTAATTATTATAATTTAAAGATTTTCTTCCGTGATATTATTTCACATTGCAAAGATATAATATTATTTTATAATTTTTTTAACAAAAAAACTAATATTTATCATATTTCCTGTTTTTTATCCTTTTATACAGATATATATTAAGGTATATAACCTTGTCAAAATTAGCTTTTTATCCTATAACGCTTATTTCATATATTTATTTATGATTTTTTAACATTTTATAAAATCAGACACTCAATTATGCTTTTCAAACTTCTCCTTAATCACCAAAAAATCATGCTTTTAGGAAGCCAGAAAGACAAAGCATGATTTATATCATCTTTTAAATAAGGATTTATTATTTTACTTTTGCCTCCGATTTTCAAAAAGGTTTAGTAACTTTGTAGTAATAAAGATATGTATGATGATGGGTAATGGTAGATTTTATATTTTTATTAACAAAAAATAGTGCCAATTCAAAAAATAGTATTAAATTGCACCCCGATTGAATAAATCAAATCATCTCAAAATAATTATAAACTTTAAAAATAACATTTAAATAATTATACACAATGGATTTACAAACAGCAAAAAAGAAAGCTACGAGAGTCCTCATAGCTGGTATAATTTCCAACTTCTCTGTTGGGATATTATACACTTGGAGTAACTTGAAGGACGCCCTTCAGTACACTGCAAAAAATGGATTCCAAGACAACACATTGGCCATTGACTCTGCTGACAGATTGTACTCTGCTTGGGGACAGTCTGACCTAGCATTACCTTATGGTATTGGAGGTTTTACTTCAGCGTTTATCGTTGTATTCGCTGGAGCTTGGCAGGATAAAATCGGTCCTACTAAGGTTATCTTGATCGGGGTATTGATGACAGGTGTAGGAGCTATCCTTTGTAGTTTCTTGACTAACCACCCTTATTTATTTACTTTCGTATTCGCTATGATCGTAGGTAATGGTATCGGATTCGTATATGCTTGTCCTCGTGCGGCTGCGATGAAATGGTTCCACCCATCTAAAAAAGGGATGATCAACGGTCTTGTAGTAGCAGGATTCGGTCTTGGAGCTCTTTGGTTAGGACCACTTGAAACATTGTTCCTAAAACAACAAGCGTTCATCTGGACTATCGATTCATTCCCTCACTTATCATTAGAAAATACTTTGAGAGTATTAGGATGTGCTATTCTTGCTATGGGTATCCCAGCTGCATTGAATGTAGTGAACCCTCCTGCAGGATATGAAGTACCTGAACCAGAAGTTGATGCAAACAAACCAGTAAAAGAAAATGCTAAGAAAACTGCTTCTATTGGAACTGCAGCTATGGCTAAAACTTGGCAAGCTTGGGCATTGTTCTCTATCTATGCTCTATATTGTTCTGCTGGTGCGATGGTAATCTCTAACTCTTCTGATATCATGAGAGTACAGTCTGGACTAAAAGCAGGAACTATTGCTGCCGAATACGCAGAAACAGCAACTGCATTACTAGGTGTGATGGTACCAGTAACTTCTATCTCTAACGCTACAGGTCGTGCATTAGGAGGTATGATTTCTGACATCATCGGTAGAAAGAATGTATACTATGTAATCCACACTATCCAAGCGATTAACATGTTCTTCTTCCACACTTATGACACTCCAGTAAAAATCATCTTAGGAACTATCCTTACTTGTGTGGTTTATGGTTCTGTAATGAGTACAACACCATCTATCGTAGCTGACTACTTCGGTCTTAAAGCTTACGGTGCTAACTATGGTGTAGTTTATACAGGTTGGGGAGCATCTCTAATCATTGGTCCACAAATCGCAGCTTACTCTAACAAATTGGCTGAAGCAAACAATGCGCCAGGTGAAGCTTACTTCTTCGCTTACCACGCAGCTATCGTGTTGATCGCAATTTCATTCGTTCTTGCATTCTTGGTTAAAAAACCTAAATTCAGACAAGAAGATGTTATTGATGATTACATCTTAGGACCAGATGAACTTAAAAAATAATTAAGTTTAATAATAAATAAAGACTCCCAAATGGGAGTCTTTTTATTTTGAGAATATTCTAAAATCATATCAAAAATAAATCCGAAGCGATTCCATCTGCAAAGAACCAATGTTTTTCAGGAATTTTGAGATGATTATTTTCTATGAGGAGAATTCCCTGCTGAATTTTAGACTAAACATCAGCGTTGAACCTTTGTATAATTTCATCTGAAAAATCGTTTTTTATTTTTGCTAAATCTACTCCCCAGCTCGTGCGAAGTCCTATCATCAGCATTTCGTTATATCTATCTTTTTCGGACAATATTTCTTTTTCTATTGGTAGTTTTCCTTCTAAAAGGTTTTTGATGTATAATGAATTGTTTGCAATGTTCCACGCTCGGATCTGCTCTCCATCGTAAGAGTGTGCCGAAGGCCCGATTCCTAAATAGGGCTTATATTTCCAGTAAGAAGTATTGTGTTTAGAATAAAAATCAGGCTTCCCGAAATTTGATATTTCGTAATGGTCAAAACCGTTATCTTTCAAAAAATCTACCATATAGTAGAATTCCTCGTTTTGTGTATTTTCTTTCGGAGGGCTTATTTTTCCTTTGGTTATCCAGTTTTCAAGGGCTGTTCTTGGCTCTATGGTCAGTGCATAAGAAGAAATATGCGGAACTTCCAGCGCTATGGCTTTATCCAAATTCTGTTTCCAAATCTCAAAATTAGATGTAGGTGCTCCGTAAATTAAATCTATACTAATATTCTGAATACCTGCATCTTGTGCCCTTTTCACCGAAGATTCTGCTTGTGAGGAATTGTGCGCACGATTCATCAGTTTCAAATCTTCATCATGGAAACTCTGTATCCCTATGGAAAGGCGGTTAATGCCAATTTCTGCAATTCCCTTCAAGAATTTTTGGTCTAAATCATCTGGATTTGCCTCCAAGGTAATTTCTATATCCTTTGAAAAATCAAAATATTTCAGGATTTCATCCATCAGTATTTTAATTTCATCTACTTCCAAAATAGACGGCGTTCCTCCTCCGAAATACAGGGTTTCTAAGGTTTTGTTTTTCAGTTCGTTATTTCTTAATGATAATTCGTTTTTAATGGCGAAAAGCATTTCATTTTTCAATTTCAAAGAAGTAGAAAAATGAAAATTACAATAGCTGCATTTCTGTTTGCAAAAAGGAATATGAATATAAAGCATAAAGAAAAAACTCCCACAATGGGAGAATACATTTCATAAAAGCGAACCTCAAAGGTACACCTTTATTTGCAATAAAAAAATAGTTTTATGTGCTTTTTTTAACTTAAATTTGAGATATATAACTTTCTCGTAATAAATGAATTAAATCATAATTTAACCTAAATTTATCTGAAATGAATAAAGAACAAATGTATGCTGCTTGTGAATTTGACAGCGAGGGAAATCTACTATGGGCAGGAGGAACTGCTGAAAAACCTTGGATAGTATCTACCTATAACGCTGGTATTTTGAATAAAGACTGGGTTGGTGGGAAATCCGCAAAACAGGCTGATATTTTCCGAAAACTGAATGGACTAGACAGCCATATGTCTCCAAAAGCACAGGAAATCATAGATTCATTAAAAAATCAACCGCTTCATGTAATTGCTGAAAATCAGTTCGCGGTAACAGATTATGCATATCAGTTGTTCATCGCTCCTCTTCTTCCTGAATTGAGAAAATTTTTAGACAGAAATATATTAGATTTACAAAACAATGAGAGTTTTTCCACTGCGGAAAAAAACTGCCAAGACCTCATCAGAAAAGTAGAATTTTCTACGGAATTTGTGGAAACGGTGCGTGTCGCTTTCGAATGGCTGGACAAAAAAAATCCTAATGTCCCTAGGGCAGTCCGCTCTACAGCGCCTTCCGAAGATGGAGGAGAATTCAGCGGAAGTGGAAAATATTCTACTAAACTACGCCAGTTTGGTTTTGAGGAAGTTCTCAATGCTATCAAGGCTTGTTTTGTCTCTCGTTTTAATCGTGGTGCTTTACACTATCAGTTTTCGGCTCCACATGCTTTCGGCGAGGATTTAGCCTCTCTTTCATTTGCTGTAATGGTGCAGGATATGCAGCCGAGCATAGATGTAGCGGGAACTATTTTCACGGCTGATACACAGAGCAACCACTCTGGTTTTGTGGAAATTAACTTTACTTACGGACTTGGTGAAGCTGTGGTTTCTGGTAGAGTTTCCAGCGATTCTTGGATTTTTGCAAAAAGACCTTTAAGACTAAAAAAAGATGGTCTAATAGATTTTAAACTTGGTGAAAAACAAGAGTATTTCGATGGAGAATGGCATAAAAACACTCCTGAAAACTCCGCAAAAAAATGTATGTCTGATGAGACTGCTTCTACCCTTTCTACGATAGGAATGCTTCTCGGCGACTTATTCAGAGAGCTGGATGCGGAAAGTATAGAAAGTGATTTGGAGGCGGCTATTAACTTTAAGACAAATACCATCATCATCACTCAGCAGAGAGCGATTACCACTCTGAAACACGAGCCTGTACATAGAAAATTCACTCTCGATGGGCTGAATGAAGATGGACAAGAAAACGCTACTTTAGAAAGTGCGCTGCTTCTAAAATCAAAAGGTATCAATGCTGGGATTCCAAGTATCACGCACGGAGTTGTAATCTCTCTCTTTGGCGAAGGAGCTGAGTTCAAAAGAGATTTTGAAAAGAAATTTAATGAAAAGAAAAAACAAATCACAGATAAATACGGCGACAAAATAGGAGTAATCCTCGTAACAGCAATGACTTACCCATGGATGGAGCCTTCTATGGAACAAACTGTAGCCTGCATTACCACTCGTGGAGGGAAAAATGACCATACTCCTATCTGGTGTAAAGAACATGGCCTGCCGTGTGCTGTATCCGTAAAAGGCGCGCCTGAATTCCTAAAAGATGGCAGCCTAATCACTTACTATGGTGTGGGAGACACTCCTGCCTTCTATGAAGGCCGCCACCAGTATTCTGTAACAGAAACTCAGCTAGAAGGACTAAAACCTTCTCCTATTCCTATCCGTCTGATAGTATCCGATGCGAGTACAGCTAGGTCTGTATGTACGCGCTCTTATTTCCCTTCTCTCAATATTGGTAGAGGTTCTGGACTTGTTCGCTGGGAAATGCTGGCAGCAAAACTTAGAGTGCATCCTATGGCAGTGATGAATTATTCTACTTTGGAGAATGACTTTTTGCAATTGGTAGGTCAGGGAAGAATGACAAAAGAAGAAGCTGTAAAAACAGCCGAAAGCGTAGCTGAATTTATCCAAACTGAATCTGGCGAACTTTCTCCTGTGGATTGGTATGTAAAAGCTCTTGCAAGGGAAATTGCTGGAATCGTTTCTCCATACTATACTGATGATATCAATGAACCTATGGTCGTGCGTCTTCCTGACTTTAAAACCAATGAACATGCAGATTTATTAGGCGGTAGAGCATATGAGCCAGTGGAAGAAAACCCAATGCTGGGAGACAGAGGAGCAGGAAAATATTTAGGTGCGTACCAAAAAGCATTTCTTGCCATAGACCTAAAAGCTTTGGCATATGTGATAAATGATATGGGATATACCAATATCCACATAGAAGTTCCTTTTGTGAGAACGCCTGATGAGATGAAAGAAGTTGCTAGATTAGTAAAAGAAAGCGGTATCAATATTCCTCTTCAAATGATGTTTGAACTTCCAGTGAATATTTCTCGTGCAACGGAGTTTTTCAAAGTGTCTGATGGTGGTCAGATAGGGTCTAATGACCTTTTACAACTAGAATTCGGATTAGACCGTTCTGGAGGAGATATTCTTCCTTGGCATATACAACATCTACAATCAAGAATAGAAAACCTCATCCAAGAAAGAAATACTACGAAGCCTGAGTTCCATTTAGGTCTCTGTGGTAACCTTCCATCTACCAATCCAGAGTTTGCAAAATGGCTGGTAGATGCTGGAATAGACGAGTTCTCTGTAACGCCTGATGCTCTGATTCCTGCCCTGCTGGGAGTAACTGGAGAAACACCCGATGGGAAACAAAATATCACGGTTTATACTGCAGAAGGCGAAGTATTCGTAAATGGACAAAAAGCATAAATCAAAAAGAGAGAGACCAAAAATCTCTCTCTTTTCTTTTTTAAGAATTAAATATTTTATTTTTAATTTGAAGCTAAATAATTTCTCCATTTATCAACTGCCTCCTGCATATCCTTTGGCATCGGACTTTCGAAATACATTTCCTGTTTTGTAGTAGGATGTATAAAGCCTAAAGTATGAGCATGGAGAGCGTGTCTTGGTAATATTTCGAAGACATTTTGGATAAACTGCTTGTATTTTGGCAGGTTTTGCCCTCTTAGAGGAATATGTCCCTCATACCTTTCATCATTAAAAAGAGTATGTCCTATATGGCGGAAATGGGCCCTTATCTGGTGCGTTCGTCCTGTTTCCAGCTTACACTCTACCCAAGTCATGTATCGGAAACGCTCTAAAACTTTATAATGAGTCACAGCATGTTTGCCCACACTTCCATCTTCATAAACTGCCATCTGCATTCTATTTTTTTCGTGGCGTCCTATGTGTCCACGGATAGTTCCCTCATCATTTTCTAAATTCCCCCAAACAAAAGCCCAATAGAGCCGTTTGGTTTTTCGTTCAAAAAACTGTTTCGCAAGGAAACTCATCGCATATTCATTTTTAGCAATAACAAGAAGCCCAGAGGTATCTTTATCAATCCTATGAACCAGTCCCACACGGTCTAAATCCGTTTTCAAACCATTTTTCTCAAAATGATAGGCAACGGCATTAACGAGTGTTTTATCCCAGTTTCCAAAACCAGGGTGGACAACCATTCCTGCTTCCTTATCCACTACTAATACATCATCATCTTCATAAACGATATTGATAGGAATATCCTGAGGAATGATAACATTTTCGCGAGGAGGATGAGCGAGAAGAACCGAAATATGGTCGTTAGGCTTTACTCTATAGTTCTGTTTTACAGGAACTCCATTTACAACCACATTACCAGCGCGGCAAGTCTGAGAAATTTTATTTCGGGAGGAATTTTGTCTAAAAATCAACAAAAATTTGTCTATCCTGAGAGGTTCCTGATTCTTATCTACGACAATATTGAGATGCTCATACAGATCACTCCCTTCCTCCAGAGATTCATTGAGAACCTCATCTTCTATAAAATCTTCATTTTCTTCTATCATCTTTATCTACTCTACTACTACTTTTTTAGGTTTTGGTTTTTCGGCTGGTTTAGTAGTATTTTCTTTAGGTTTTTCCTCTGTTTTTTTAGTGTCTTTTTTCTCCTCAGATTTTTTCGTTTCCACTGGTTTAGCAGGAGAAGACTCTACTTTTATGTTTTGCTTTGTAGAAGAAGGATATTCCATCGGTGTATTAGCCTGTCTGGTTTCCTTAGCTGGTTCACTTGGTTCATCTTTCGGAAGTCCATATATTTTATCCAGCTCTCTTGCTTTATCGACCATTTCGGCAGGCGTTTTCTTACTTGCCCAGACATCTATCTGCATCCCTTGGTCTCTAAGGCTACCTGTAGCAGGATCTTGGTAGTAGACTATATCATTTTCATCTTTTACTCCACTTTCGTATTCTGCGATACCAAACTCAAAATTATTAGCCATAATCACTTCGCGGGCTTCTTTCACCGTAAGTCCTACTACATTTGGAACGGCAATATCTCTAAGCGGCCCAGAACCGATAATCAAATCTATTACAGAAAACTTCGGTAGGAGTGTTCCTGGTTTTAGTTCCTGTCCTTTATATATCATTTTCAGAACGGCATCTTTCTGGATACTTGGCTCATAGATAGTGTCGCCTACTTTTAGTCCTACAAGCTCTAACCTACTAAATGCCAAACCTTTATATTTTTCTAAAAGATTAGGAACTTCCACTTTTGCCCAAGTTTTTGGATTGATTCTCAAGATAACAGTCCTGCCCTCTTTCACACGAGAACCTGCGGCAGGATAAATTTGTAACACCTGAAAAGGCTTATATTTAGGGTCGTATTTAAAACTATCCACTTCCACATCCAGCCCCATGTTTTCTAATTCTTTTACGGCCTCTTGGACAGACATATTTACTACATTCGGAACGGGTACTTCTTTTCCGTGATTGGTATGGGTATCCAGCCATCTAAATGTCCCCCAAACCAAACCAAAAAATATCCCTAGGGTAATTAAAATATTTACCCAAACTTTCCAGTGAAGAAATGATTTAAACATATTTTTAGTGTCAATTAAATTGCAAAAGCAAATATATAGTTTTTCATTAAATTTTTCCTATTTTTTGTTTACTTTTGCCCAAAATTATCATAATGTTTGATGACCTAAAGCCTATTCTCATCCTGTTATTAAGGTTTTTGGCGACTTATCTGGGATTGATTTTACTTTATCAGTTTTATCTAAATCTATATTCCGATGCCGCTGCAGACCCTTTGACCAGAATTATAGCAGAGCAGTCTACTTTCTGCATGAATAAAATGGGCTACAATACCCAGCTGATAGAATCCACCGAAAAGAGCGGTTTATATTTCTATATCAATAACATATGGGCCACCACGATGATTGAGGGCTGTAATGCCGTTTCCATCATGATTCTGTATCTTGCCTTTATTTTTACTTTTTATAGAGGAATTCAGACTTTTTGGTTTGCCCTTTTGGGACTGGTTTTTCTTTATGTAGTGAATGTTACGAGAATCGCTCTTATTAACATTGTCTATATGGAACTTTCACCAGAGCATTTTAAGATTGCTCATGATTACGCCTTTCCTGCCATTATCTATGGAGGCGTGGTTTTTCTTTGGATTATCTGGATTAAATTTTTCGTTAAACGATGAAACATTGGAACTGGATTGGTGTTGCGCTTTGTGTAGCAGGACTTATTGGAGTGAGATATCTGGAAAATGTTCTATTCTACGACCCTTTTTTAGATTATTTCGCGAATATTAGTAACCCTGCATTTCCTCATTTTGAGTGGGAAAGACTCATCGGCAGCCATATTTTCAGGTTTTTATTAAATCTTATTTTTTCTTTGGGAATTGTTCATTTTCTGTTTTTAAATAAAAAATGGACTATCCAAGCGATGGTTTTAATCACTTTATCTTTCGCTCTTTTCTTCCCTATTTATCTGTATTCTGTTTATACGGAATTTAGTTTTGGGAATTTGTTTTCATTTTACATCAGAAGATTTGTGATTCAACCTCTGCCTATTTTACTGATAGTTCCGCTGTTTTATTACAGAAAAAATCTTATAAAATAAATCAAGGCTCATTTTTATAAGCCTTGATTTTTTCTACAAATTATCCAAATCTTTTTTGAATTTCTCTATTCTAAAATCCGTGGAGATGGTTCCTTTTTCTATTTTTTCTTTCGCATAGAGCTTTGTTTCGGTTTCGGTTTTTTCTAAAAGGTAATCATAAGGCCCTGCGGTAGAAATCAATTTAACCAAAACAGGCGAAATTTCTAAACAAATGAAAAGCCCCATGATGAACATCGCCGCCACAGCCATGATAGGATTTGCGCCTAACTCATCCAGCGCCTGAAGCCTCGCCGCAAAACCATTGAACCTATTTTCCGAATCCTCGCTGTTTTTCTGCTCCGTTTGTAAGTTGGTATAGACTTTAGAGATTTCCTCGTCCAGATATTTCAGCCGTGGTTCCATTTGCTTTTGATAGGCTTCCAGCTCTTTTTTCTTGTTATCGCGGATTTCGGTTTTTCGCTTTGCATTTGGCCCAAAACCAGCTTTCCCGCTCGTAAGTCCCGTTTCTTTGCCCAAAACCTCTCTTTCCAAATCCACCACTGCGGAATCATAGGCTTTTTGGTAGGATTCTATTTGGCTTTGGATTTGTTCTTTTTCTTTTGCAAAAGGCCCTGACTGCTGTAGAATCCTGCTGTTCATCTGTTCCTGAAGCTCAGTTTTATTCCTTTGGATGATGGTGTTTAGCTGTTTATTGATTTCTTTTTCAAAAATCTTTAATTCCAATGGCTTTGAAATAACAATTCCCAAAAACACCGCCAAAACCAAACGAGGAAGAGTCAGCAGAAGCTGGTTTTTCCAAGAAACCGTTTTCTTGATAGAGGATACGATGTATCTGTCCAGATTAAAAATCATCAGTCCCCAGATAGCCCCCGCCGCTAGTGCAGCGTGGAAATCATCAAAAATGGTATAGGTAGCATACCCTGCGGAGATTCCCGCAAAAAAACCCGTGAATAAAACAATCCCTCCGATGCCGGAATATTTATTCCACTCGGAAGGAGTTTTCTTTAAGATATGAAGATTCGCACCAGAGCAAATCATCAAAAATTTCTGAATAAAGTTTATTTTCATTTTTCCGTACTATGTGTACGGTGTGATACCAAAATTATACCAACTGATTTCTGACCAAATATTCAGCGATTTGGACAGCGTTCGTTGCTGCTCCTTTTCTTAGATTATCCGCCACTATCCAGCAATTGAGCGTTTTTGGTTGGGAATTATCTCTTCTTATTCTCCCTACAAAAACCTCATCTTTGCCTTCGGAATAGAATGGCATAGGGTATTTTTTATTGGCTACATCATCCTCCACGATAACACCTGGCGTGTTTGAAAGAATCTGTTTAACCTCCTCTATATCAAAGTCTTCATTGAACTCAATATTCACACTCTCAGAATGTCCGCCCTGCACAGGAACACGAACGGCCGTCGCTGTGATTTCAAAACTGCTGTCGTCCAAAATCTTTTTAGGCTCGGTCATTAGTTTTAATTCCTCTTTTGTATAGTCATCATCTGCGAAAACATCACAGTGCGGAAGTGCATTTTTGAAAATCTGATAAGGATAAACTTTCTCGCATTCTTCGCCTTTTATTTCTTGGTTAAGCTGGTCTACTGCCGCTTTACCTGTTCCCGTAACTGACTGATATGTAGATACTACTACTCTTTTCAGTCCGTATTTTCTGTGTAATGGATTTAGAATCATTACCAGCTGAATAGTAGAGCAGTTAGGATTTGCGATGATTTTGTCTTCTTGGGTCAGAACATCAGCATTTATCTCTGGAACAACTAGTTTTTTGGTAACATCCATTCTCCAAGCCGAAGAATTATCAATCACCGTAGTTCCTGCCTCTGCAAATTTAGGCGCAAACTCTAGAGAAGTCGCTCCACCAGCCGAAAACAGTGCTATCTCTGGCTTCATATTGATGGCATCCTGCATGGACACTACCGAATATTCCTTGCCTTTAAAACTAATTTTTTTTCCGACAGATTTTTCCGAAGCCACTGGAATGATTTCCTTCACAGGAAAATTTCTTTCTTCCAAAACTTTCAGCATGATTTGTCCTACCATTCCTGTAGCACCCACTACCGCAATTTTCATATGAGTAAATTCAAAATTTTAATTAACCAAAAATAAGTCTCCAAGGATATGCATACTCAAAAAGTAATGCCGCTACCAATGCGATAACTACTATCTTTAGGCTTAGTTGCTTATTATTTTTTATGTATGTGTATACATATGTCATCATTCCTGCACAGAGTAAAATGCTTATCCCATACTCAAAATGTTTCAAAAGTGAAGAAAATCCTGAAACCTCCGAAAACTCTGGTGAATAAATTCCTAAAAAAACACCCAATATACCCTGAACATATAATAACATCATCGAAAAAAAGTTTGTTTTTCTCAAAACATCTGAAACTGCACCTTTATAACTAAGATGCGCCTGTAATAATAGAAAAATAAACGCTCCAAAAACTACCACTGTGGAAAAAGAAATTCCCTTATGAGTACTATATACACTATTAAATAATTCCTCCATTTTTTATTCTAAATTATAAACGCAAATATAAAAAAATCCTAACTAATTAAAGTTAGGATTTTTATTTATTATCTTCTTGTTTTTTACTAGAAGTTGAACGCTACACTAGCAGCCCAAGTTCTTCCTGCGCCAAAGAATACTCTGTTTTTTGTATCGATTCCTTTGTATGTAGTACTTGCACCAGTAGCATGGATACTTGTAGAAGCATCAGAAATGTAGTAAGTGTCTATTACATTATAAACATTCACTCCGAAAGTAAAGTACTGAGAACGCTCTCTTAATCTTAGTTTATAAGAAGCACCTAAGTCTAAAAGATTGTAATCTGGCAATCTAAGAGCTCCTTGTTCTTGTCTTGCAACAGTTTTGTAATCATTTGTATTAACTGCTGAATAAAGATTTCCAACGAATCTCCAAGTTCCATAGATGCTCAAATCACTTATCGGTTTGATAGTCGCACCTAAAGAAGCTGTAAGCTGTGGAATACTGCTGTTTCCGCTCCCTCCTACTTTTACTTGATCTAAGTATAATGTAGTGTTCCCTGTTGTTGTTGTAACAGGATTATTACTTTCATCGAAATCAGCTCCTGTAGCATTTCCTTTATATCTGTAGTCTCCATAAGAGAACATACCTTGTAATTCTAAGAATTTCACTGGTTTATATGTAGCATCTACCTCTACCCCCATGTGAACCTGAGTGATTCCATTGATTTCTGAATATCCTCTAACATTACCTGATGCAGTTACAAATGTTTGATTTGGAATTCTCGCTGATCTATCTCTCCATTCAGTTCTGTATAGGTTAAGGTTAGCGTTGAATTTAGAAGATCTGAAACCATATCCTACCTCTGCAGAGAATATTTTCTCGTTTGTCAAGTTAGGATTCAATACCTGTTGGTTATTCGGATATACCGCTGACATAAACGGCTGCTTGCTATAGAAACCTACATTCGCGAAAACATTATGGTTTTCATTAATGTTATAGTTAGCTCCCCCTTTTACATTATATCCTATAAGGTTTTTGAAACTTGTTTTTGTATCAACAAATTGTCCTTGTTGTTTTGTGGTTCCATCTTCTTTAACAAAGTTATCAATTCTTCTGTAAGCTTGATTAGAAACAGATCCTTGTATGAAAGCAGAGAAATTATTTTTAGTAAACTCTACCTGTCCAAAACCACTATACCATAGTACTTCTCCGTCATTGCTATATCCTATGTGCTCCTCTTGTCCTAATGTTTTTCCTCCAAAAGGATTCCACGGAAGGTTTTTGTAATCGTGTACTCTTGAAACTACTTTCGCAGGAATGTTTTTATTTGAATTATCTTTATAACCATTAGCTCCGTATAAGTGAGTAAGCGTTTGGTAGTGGTATCCATAGTAGTATCTATCGTCTGTTCCTATAGAGAATTTCCAGTTATCATTTATTTTGTGTTGGAAATTTGCTAAAATACCATACCAGTTGTGTGAGTTCATAGATGCTCTTCTTACAAGAGTGTGTTTCGCTCCTGCTGTATTAGCATCTATTGCTGCATTCGCTGCGAAGATAGCATCATAGTTTATATGACCATCAGCATCTCTGTAAGCTGTAACATTTTGACCTCTTACTCCTCCTAAATCACCTAAATCACCTGTTCCACCACCTCTACCATTAGAAGCATATAGTACAGTGCTCAATTTAGATTTTGGAGTAATATTCCAATCCCAGTTGAACATCATTACTGGTTTTGCGTAGAAGTTAGATTTGTTAGATAGCGCTCTTCTTCTTCCTGCCGCATCTGTATAGTATCCAAAATCTGGGTTATACTGTCTGTATGGGTTTCCATCATGATCTGGATTATAGTCTATATAATCTTGTATTTTGCTTGTAAAACTTCTTTGATCATGCCACTGAGGAGAAGATGTTATAGTAAACTGGAAGTTATGTTTTTTATTTGGCTCAAATCCTAAAGCAAAATAGTATGCATAAGATTCGAAATCAGTGTTTTGTACATAATAAGAACCAGCTGTTCTACTCATTAAGAAAGAGGTAGACCAGCCGTTTTCAGTTTTTCCTGTATTATATGAGAAAGAAGCCTTGTGATAGTCATTATTTGCAACTCCTATTCTTACAACACCTCCTTTTTTCATGTCTGCCGCACGCGTAATGAAGTTCATAGTTCCCCCTACAGAAGCAATTGCTAATTTAGATGAACCTAAACCTCTCTGAACCTGAATGGTACTTGTAACATCAGAAAGACCTGTCCAGTTAGAAAAATACACAGCACCGCCTTCCATATCGTTCACTGGCATACCATTTACCATCACAGCGATGTTTCTAGATTCGAAACCACGCATTGTGATTCCTCCATCTCCGAAACCACCACCAGATTTAGTCGCATACACAGATGGTGTAGTGTTAAGAACTTCTGTCAATTCCTGATTTCCTAATCTCTCAATGATTTGAGCAGATTTCACAGTAGATACAGCTACTGGTGTCTTTCTGTCTTTTGCAATGTCTGCTACCCCCACAAGAACTACTTCATCAATGTTCTTTTCTGAACCTTGTTTTTCCTCTTGTGCAAAATAAAAACTTGCCGTTGTTAAAGTCAATGCTGCTATCGCAGATCTCCTTAAAAAGTTTGTCTTCATAAAATTTTTTGGTTTTCTAAATTTTAAATGTCGCAAATTTACGGTTATTTTTTTAACTAAAATTAACAAATCATTAAAATTTTACATCTTAAAATGTTAATTTTTTAAATGTGTCTATTTCAGCCCTTTTACAAGGAGATATTTTCAGAAATTTCTTCAGTTTTGTCTGTGTCGTTTTCTTCTTTTTTATCATTTTCAGAAAATTCATCATGATAAACTTGAATCAGCAATACAGTAATGGAAATCAATATCGGCCCAAAAATCAGCCCGATAAAACCAAAAACCTTCAACCCTAAAATAATCCCGAATACAGAATTCAGCGGGTGGATGTTTTCTATTCTTTTCAAGAATGTGAATCTCAGTATATTATCCACTCCCGCAGAAAGAACCCCGAAGAATAAAACTCCCGTCGCTCCCACTGGATTTTGGCTTGCCAGCAGCATAAGTGACACTGGAACATAGACAATCGCGCCTCCCACAATAGGAATAAGCGATGCCATAGCCGTTAAAATAAATAAGAAAAACGGACTAGAAACCCCAAAAATGAGATACCCTATGAAAACTGTAAGCCCCTGCCCAATGGCCACCACAGGAATTCCCACCACATTGGCAATGATAAGTTTTCGGAAACGCTCGCCCATCTTATTGATATTAGATTTTTTCAGTGGAACAGCCTTCTCCAAAGCCCTTTCCATTGCCCGCGAATTCACCAGCATAAAATACAAAATGAAATACGCCGTAACGACCGTAGTAACGATGTCCACTGTCGTATTCAACAAGGATGAGGTATAAACCGTCACCCATTCTCCTACTTTCCTTAAATCAATGGACTGGATGATATCATAACCTGTTTTATCCTTTATATATTCGTGGATTTTATTGATATGCTCTATGCCAACCTCTATATAGTCGCGGGAATTTGCCAGTTTTACCACCAAAGTCTCCGCTATATAATAAATCGGAATGATTATAACCAAAAGGGAAAGTAACATCAAGAAACCAATTGCCAGCCAAGGTTTCCATTTTCTTACCTCTGTAAGTTTTAAATAATAATCACGGAAAATGACATAAAGTGTAATCGCGCCCAGAAATGATGGCAGAAAATTACTTAAATTAAATCCTATCAAAAACAAAAATCCGAAAATCATCCCCAATAGGATTATCTGTCTGATTTTATTGTTACTAATTTGATTGCCCATACTAAAATTTATTCTGCAATAATATCAAAAGTATTTCAAATAAAGAAAATCCTTTCCCAATTTCTTAGGAAAGGATTTTTATCATAGCAAAATGTATAAATACATTGTTTTATCAAACTTTGATTTCTACATCTACACCGCTTGGTAATTCTAACTTCATAAGAGCGTCTACAGTCTTAGAAGAAGAAGAGTAGATATCCATCAATCTCTTGTGAGCAGAAAGCTGGAACTGTTCTCTTGCTTTTTTATTAACATGCGGAGATCTAAGCACAGTAAAGATTCTCTTGTGAGTAGGTAATGGGATTGGTCCATTTACTACAGCACCTGTAGATTTTACTGTTTTTACGATTTTCTCAGCAGATTTATCTACTAAATTGTAATCGTAAGATTTTAATTTTATTCTGATTCTTTGTGACATTTTAATCTAAATTTTAATTAACCTCTTGCTTTAGCTATTACTTCTTCAGCCACATTCTGTGGAGCTGGTTCATATTTTTCAAACTCCATAGAAGATGTTGCTCTACCAGAAGATAATGTTCTAAGAGCTGTTACATATCCAAACATTTCTGCTAATGGAACAAATGCTTTGATAACTTTAGCATTATTTCTATCATCCATACCGTTTACAGTGCCTCTTCTTCTGTTAAGGTCACCTACGATATCCCCCATGTATTCTTCTGGAGTAACAACTTCCAATTTCATGATAGGCTCCATGATTACTGGTTTAGCAGCTTTACCAGCTTCTCTAAATCCAAGTTTAGCAGCCAATTCGAATGAAAGTTGGTCAGAGTCCACTGGGTGGAAAGAACCATCTTTTAGTGTAACTTTAATTCCTTCAATCTCAAATCCAGCCAAAGGACCATTTTTCATAGCTTCTTTGAATCCTTTTTCAACAGAAGGGATAAATTCTTTTGGAATGTTACCACCTTTAATTTCGTTGATGAATTCAAGACCTGTTTTTCCTTCATCAGCAGGACCAATTTCGAAGATGATATCCGCGAATTTACCTCTACCCCCAGTTTGTTTTTTGTAAACTTCTCTGTGGTTAGCTGTAGCTGTAAGAGATTCTTTGTACTCTACTTGCGGCTGTCCTTGGTTTACTTCTACCTTGAACTCTCTTCTTAAACGGTCTACGATGATATCCAAGTGAAGCTCTCCCATTCCTGAGATAATAGTTTGTCCAGATGCTTCATCTGTTTTCACTTGGAAAGTAGGATCCTCTTCTGCTAACTTCGCTAAAGCATTACCCATTTTATCTTGGTCAGCTTTAGTTTTAGGTTCAACAGCGATACCGATTACCGGATCTGGGAAAATCATAGATTCAAGAACGATAGGGTTCTTTTCATCACAAAGTGTATCCCCTGTTTTGATATCTTTAAATCCTACAGCTGCACCGATATCTCCTGCTTCGATATATTCTACAGGATTTTGCTTATTCGCGTGCATCTGATAGATTCTTGAGATTCTTTCTTTAGAATCAGATCTTGTGTTCAAAACATAAGAACCTGCATCCAATTTCCCAGAATAAGCTCTAAAGAATGCCAATCTACCTACATAAGGGTCAGTAGCAATCTTAAATGCTAATGCAGCAAATGGCTCATTTACATCTGGTTTTCTTGTGATTTCAGCATCAGTTTTAGGGTCAGTTCCTTTGATATCATCTTTATCTAGTGGAGAAGGAAGGTATTTACATACAGCATCCAACATAAACTGAACTCCTTTGTTCTTAAATGAAGAACCACAAGTCATCGGGATAATAGACAAATCAATAGTTGCTTTTCTTAAAGCTTCATTGATTTCTTCTTCTGTGATAGAATCTGGATCTTCAAAGAATTTCTCTAATAAAGACTCATCATATTCTGCCACATTTTCCACAAGGTTTTGTCTGTATTCCAATACATCAGCTTTCATATCTTCAGGAATTGGAACAACATCAAATGTCATACCTTGAGTATCTTCGTGCCAAACAATAGCTCTGTTCTTGATAAGGTCTACCACTCCTTTGAAGTCTTCTTCAGCTCCAATTGGCAATACGATAGGAACAGCGTTAGAACCTAGCATTTCTTTTACCTGACGGCAAACCGCCAAGAAATCAGCTCCTTGTCTGTCCATTTTGTTTACGAATCCCATTCTCGCAACTTTGTAGTTGTCAGCCAATCTCCAGTTAGTTTCTGACTGTGGCTCTACTCCGTCAACTGCTGAGAACAAGAACACTAGACCATCCAACACTCTCAAAGAACGGTTTACCTCTACAGTAAAGTCAACGTGTCCTGGGGTATCGATGATGTTAAAGTGGTATCCTTTAGTTTCTGGCAAAACTTTTCCTTGATCAGTTGGGAAATTCCAATTACAAGTAGTAGCCGCAGAGGTAATTGTAATCCCTCTTTCAGCCTCTTGCTCCATCCAGTCCATCTGAGATGTACCTTGGTGAGTTTCACCCAACTTGTGAGTTTTACCAGTGTAAAATAAAATCCTCTCTGTAGTGGTAGTTTTCCCTGCATCGATGTGTGCAGCAATACCAATATTTCTTGTATATCTAAGATCTCTTCCCATTTCAGATTAGAATTTAAAGTGTGAGAATGCTTTGTTTGCTTCTGCCATTTTGTGAGTATCTGTCTTTTTCTTAACAGCAGCTCCTTCTTCTTTAGAAGCAGCGATAATCTCAGCAGCTAATTTTTGCGCCATAGATTTATCATTTCTCAAAGAAGCATATTTGATCAACCATTTCATAGCCATAGAAATTTTTCTATCAGCTCTGATTGGCATAGGAATTTGGAAGTTAGCTCCTCCTACTCTTCTTGATCTTACTTCTACATGCGGCATTACATTAGTAAGCGCATCTTTCCATACTTCAAGAGAAGTTTTTTCCTGATCTTCTTTTTTAGTTTCTACGATATCTAGTGCATCATAGAAAATTCTAAACGCGATAGATTTCTTACCATCTATCATCAAGTTATTCACAAATCTTGTTACCAATTGATCATTAAATTTAGGATCTGGTAACAACGGTCTTTTTTTTGCTTTTGTCTTTCTCATTGTTTCTTTCCTTAAAATTTAATGATTACTTTTTCCCTGCTGGTGCTGCACCTGGTTTAGGTCTCTTAGCTCCATACTTAGATCTTCTTTGCGTTCTTCCATTTACACCTGCAGTGTCCAAAGCACCTCTTACAATGTGATAACGAACTCCCGGTAGGTCTTTCACCCTTCCGCCTCTTACCAATACTATCGAGTGCTCTTGGAGATTATGTCCTTCGCCCGGGATATAAGCGTTAACTTCTTTACCATTAGAAAGTCTTACTCTGGCAACTTTTCTAAGTGCAGAGTTAGGTTTCTTAGGTGTAGTTGTATATACTCTCGTACATACACCTCTCTTCTGTGGACAAGAATCCAAAGCAACCGATTTGCTCTTCTTGGCAATTGTGGCTCTTCCTTTTCTTACTAATTGTTGAATAGTAGGCATTTTATTGCTTTATATTAAATTATTTGATTTGCAAAAGTACAACTTTTTCTAAAACTGACAAAAAGTTATTCAAAATTTATGAAAAAAAACAGTTATACCATTTCTGATACAACTGTTTTTTCATTAGGATCACAATATTATTAAATCGGTTCTATGATTTCATCTAAAATACTGTATTCGAATCGTTTAGCGATGTTATAGAGCTGCTCTCCGCCATGCCCTACGATTCTTATCACGATACCACCACCTACAGTAGTTGTGATACCATACTCTACGCCCTCATCATCTTTTAGTGCTTTTTCTAAAAGTTCTAAAAGGTGGTCTTCTTCCAGCTGCTGGTCATAGATAAAGATAGTGGCTTGGTGAGTGAAATCCTCCCACTGCCCCATTGTAGTCAAATCCATTTCACTTGGCTTCATGTACAATCTATCTTTGAAGATAAGATGACCATCAAGGAATATTCTCGTATAGTTTTTAAACTCTTTAAACTCAAAAATCTCTCCTTCTCCGTAAAGTTTTCTTCCACAAGTAATCACCTCTCCCCAGATTACTCTAGATGTTTTAGCAATATTGATAGTGTTTATCGCTTCATAAACAGAATCTTTGTGTGGTGAAGTAGGGTGTGGAATATACTGAAGCATAGCATCTTCCTCTACATCTATGGTAGTTGTCTGCTTAGCAAAACCACCTGGTTTCATAGAGTGGATTCTAGAATAAGCCTGAGTTTCAAGACCTAAATTAGTTCCCTTCGCTACTCTAAAAGACATTTCGTAGAAATCCCCCGCCATAATTCCTGGAGTGGAGCTTCTTATCATGTATCTCAACCAAGGGTCATGAGCACTTCTCTTATCAAATCTCATCAATCCAAACGGATTGGTATAAAACATTTCCGCCAAGTGATGAAACCCATCTCGGATCTCAGTCCTTAGGCTCATCTTACTGGTGTATTCCCCTATTATTCCGTTCATAATTATCTGATAATTGCAGGTTCTTCAATATCTTCTAAAAGAGCATACTTCTTAATCCATCCGATAACAGCATCTACTCCTTCTTCTGTTTTCAAGTTTGTGAATACAAATGGACGCCCTTGTCTCATTCTCTTCGCATCGCTTTCCATTACTGCTAAATCAGCACCTACTAATGGAGCTAAGTCAAATTTATTAATCATCAACAAGTCAGATCTTGTGATACCAGGTCCTCCTTTTCTTGGGATTTTTTCACCAGCCGCCACATCAATTACGAATATTGTCAAATCAGCCAATTCTGGGCTAAATGTAGCAGAAAGGTTATCACCACCACTCTCCACGAAAAGAATTTCCATATCTGGGTGTTTAGCAGCCATTTCATCTACTGCTTCTAGGTTCATACTCGCATCCTCTCTAATCGCTGTGTGAGGACATCCTCCTGTTTCTACCCCTGCAATTCTATCTTTTGGTAATTTACTGTTTTTTTGAAGGAATTTTTCGTCCTCGTTAGTATAAACATCATTGGTGATTACACAAACATAATAATCATCCATCATTTTTCTTGATAAAACCTCTATCAAAGCAGTTTTTCCAGCACCTACAGGACCTGCTACACCAATTTTAATATATTTTCTATTTGCCATTTTGTTATAATTTTTTGTTATACTTCAATAATTTTAATCCTTAACTCATATACAATCTTGAATACAGTCTCTCGTGCTGCATAGATCTCAAATCAAATCCTACATTAGAAAGACCGATTTTATCTTCTTCCAAATTCATGGTTTTTTCTACCCAAGAAGGAATATTTCTTTTCACTTCAAAAAGAATTTTTTGTCCTTCAAGCTGACCAAGTGGAACTAGCTTAACCGCGTTAGTCACCATACCCGTAGCCGTAGAGAAATAAAATGCTGTAATTGCCTCTTCCAAAGGGATCTCCATCAAATAGCACAATGCACCATATACCACAGGATAGTTCCCCACGCTGATATTTTTAGTTACATAATCCCCAAATTTTGTCAAGAAATCGCACTTTTGTCCTTCTTCTATGAAGATTTTCAGCAATCTCGTTCCCAATTTGTGGCTCGCCTCACGAATTTCTCTTGGACTCTTCATTGCACTACATTCCTCATCCAAAACAACTATTCTTTCGTAGCTGTCTTTTTCTTTCATAGCTTCATAAGCTAATCTCACATAAGCTGCATCATTATGTAATATACTGCTGGACAGCATATTATTAAGAAATAAAGCCGCCGTCTCCGTACTGTTTACAAGTCCTTTCTGCACATAGGTTTCCAAACCATTTGAGTGAGAGTATCCCCCAATCGGCAAAGTCGGATCCGCAATGTGTAATAGACTTATTAGTGAATTTACCTTCATTTTATTTCTGTTTTTTATCTATTATAATTAGTCTTTGTTTATTTACTTGGAAAAACTTTTGAAAAAAGCTGATCAGTGTCTATCTTGTGATCCTTTGCAGGTACTTCGTGGTCAGATGATGCTTTCAGCATATCTTCAAAAATTCTTTGTGCTTTGAACGGCTCATATCCACCTTTTTTCAGCAAATTAAAAATAGGATCTTCATAAGGGATGATAATCTCATCATTCTCAATAAAAATAGGAATGTGCTGATTACCAATCTCAAAACATATAGTTCCCATTTCTCTCATTGTCTTTGGCTGAACCACCACTGCATCAGACGGCAATACATTGACCAGCAATATTTTATTCCCATCCTCCCATAGCACATCGTGATGTTTTAGTCTAAGATTTTCTTTCAATATTCTTAAACCTACTTCCTCTCCTTTATGACTGACTTTGCGAAGAAGTTTTCTTGTAGATTCAAACCATTCTATATCAAAAAAATCTACTTCTTTTGAGGATAAATCCTCTCCTTTCGCATTTCGAATTACCTCAGAAACCACTAACATAAGCTCATTTTTTAATTATCAATGTCTTAAAAATAAAAAATCCCGTTTCCATCCATTCAGGATTTAAACGAGTCCAAAAATACAATAAAAAAAGTAGATAAAGGTATCATAATTATATGATATATAACAGCCTTTTTGTTTTTCCAAGAAATCAAACCAGAAATAGCCCAATAAACTGCTAAAAACCAAAACATTATGAAGTTAAAAACGATTTTGCTAGTCTATTGGGCTACCCTCTGACTTAAATGACTAAATTATAATAGATTACTAAAAAAACAATTCAATCGTGTTATCTTTATTATTTTAATGACACAAATTTATGGAATTCATTTTGAACAAAAAAATATTTTGCTACTTTTTTATAAAAAAATAACAAAAAACCACCTTTTTAATAAAGGTGGTTCTATTTCTAAATTTCAGTTCTATTAGAACATGAAGTACAGTTGCCCCATTGGAAGTTTGTCAGCTGGCTCACATACACATGGGTTACCATCTACTTTCACTTCGTGAGTTTGTGCATTTACCTCAATCTTAGGCATTGCATCGTTGTGGATCATATCAGATTTTCCGATATTTCTACATCCTCTTGCTGGTAATAATTTTTTACCTAATCCGTAAGACTGAACGATTCCTTTCTCTAAAGATACTTTAGATACGAAGAATGCAGTTGTTTCAGTGTTTGCTTTAC
>JABCOA020000026.1 GCA_013333875.2 Flavobacteriaceae bacterium
CTATCTGCTTCACCCCTTCACTGCGCCCCATGGAATAGTAATGCAGCGCAGGAACACCTCTTTCTTTCAGTTCTTTACTTTGGGCTGTACACCATTCTATTCCTACTTGTTTTATATCAGCAGCGGTTTTACATTTTGTAATTTCAATCACCAAATCATCTGGTAAATCCACCTTAAAACGATACGGAAGCATACTCAGCTGGCTTTTTGCAGTGATAGGCTTCAGCCCTGGGATTATCGGAATAGTGATGCCTTCTTCCCTGCATTTATCCACGAATTCAAAGAATTTTTGATTATCAAAAAACATCTGCGTCACCACATAGTCCGCTCCTGCTTCTTGTTTTTTCTTTAGATTTAATACATCCTGATGCAGACTCGCTGCCTCCATATGTTTCTCTGGATACCCCGCAACGCCAATGCAGAAATTGGTCGGCGATGGCAGTTCTATGTTATGGTCAAGATAAACCCCATCGTTCATTTGTTTGATTTGATGAACCAAATCAGAGGCGTGGGTGTTTCCGTTTTTTTCTGGTTTGAAATAAGTTTCGGACTTCATCACATCACCACGAAGAGCCATCACATTATCTATCTCCAAGAAATCCAAATCTATCAGGAAATTCTCCGTTTCCTCTCTATTAAAGCCTCCACACAAGATATGTGGAATAGCATCTATATGATATCTGTTCTGAATTGCTGCGCAGATACCCACTGTTCCTGGGCGCTTTCTCACCACTCTCCTTTCCAATAGCCCATTTTCATGCTCTACATATTCGTATTCTTCTCTGTGATAAGTCACATTAATAAAACTAGGATTATACTCCAAAAGAGGGTCTATAGCATCAAAAAACAAATTGATATTCTGTCCTTTAAGTGGTGGTAAAATCTCAAACGAAAAAAGGGTCTTACCATTGGCTTTTTCTATGTGTTCTGTTACTTTCATGATTGTCTATATTGTTGTTTATTTTTAAATCTATACGCTACGCCCAAAGCTACGAAATTATCTGATTCCGATTTAAAAACAGAAAATCCTGCTATGGCGTCTAATTGTAAATCATTGGTTAAGAGATATTCCAGCCCAGCAGATAAATTATGTTTTGGTCTGGTCTGTCCGTATTGATAGGCTCTATTTCCTGCTCTTGTCCCCAAACATTTATCCCTAATAATAAGAATAACGCATACCAATTTATTCTCATTCTCTGTTCAAACCTAATTTAAATATTTTGTTTTCCTGCCAAAATAGGACTCAGCCATTTTCTAGCAAATTCCTCATCTACGCCCTTTCTTTCGGTATAGTCTTTCAGCTGGTCTTCACAGATTTTACCAACCCCGAAATATTTTGCTTTTGCATTAGCAAAATAATACCCTGAAACCGCCGCCGTAGGATACATCGCCAGACCAGCATCCATCAGCTCTATACCGATAATCTCTTTCACTTTCAGAAGTTCCCAAATGGTAGCCCTTTCCAAATGGTCTGGACATGCTGGATAGCCAGGAGCAGGGCGGATACCCTTGTATTCCTCATCTATCAACTCCTCATTGCTAAGGCTTTCATCTGCTGCATATCCCCAGTATTCTTTTCTCACTTTCCAATGCAGAAATTCCGCAAACGCCTCCGCAAACCTATCCGCCAAAGCCTTCGCCATGATGGTAGAATAGTCATCATTTTGAGCTTCATAATATTTCACCAATTCATCCGTACCGAAACCAGCCGTCACAGCGAAAGCACCTACATAGTCCTGTTTCCCAGAACTTTGAGGAGCTATAAAATCCGACAAGGCGAAATACTCCTTTCCTGCTGATTTTTTCAGCTGCTGGCGAAGTGTTCGGAAAACGAACTCTTCCCCATCTTTATCTAAAATAATATCATCTCGTTCATTAGGATTAGCTGGGAAAAGCCCAAAAATAGCCTTGGCTTTAAGTAATTTTTCGTTTAGAATTTTATCTAAAATCACCTGTGCATCAGCCCAAAGCTCACGAGCCTGTTCTCCTACTTTTTCATCTTCTAAAATATTTGGATATCTGCCGTGCAAATCCCAGCTTCGGAAAAACGGAGACCAATCCACGAAAGGAAGAAGCTCACGGAAATCCTGATTTTCAATCACTGTAATTCCTAATTTTTTAGGCTTAATGATGGTTTCGTTTTCCCAGTCTATTTTAAATCTCTTTTCTCTTGCTTCCTCTATGGATACATATTCTTTGTCTGTCTGTCTTGCCAAAAATTTCTCTCTGAACTCATCATATTCCTTTTTAAGCTCTTTTTTGTATTCAGCAGATTTTTCTTCGCTCAATAGCGAATTTACTATATTCACCGTTCGCGAGGCATCTCCACCATGCACCACGGTATTTCGGTATTTTGGCGCAATTTTCACAGCGGTATGGGCTTTGGAAGTCGTCGCTCCTCCTACCAATAGCGGAAAATCCAGATTTTGTCTGTCTAGTTCAGATGCTACATATTCCATTTCATCCAGACTCGGCGTAATCAAACCACTCAGCCCAATGATATCCACCTTTTGTTCTATCGCTGTCTGAATGATTTTTTCACAAGGCACCATCACACCTAAATCTATGATTTCGTAGTTGTTACACGCTAGAACCACACCCACGATATTTTTACCAATATCATGGACATCGCCTTTCACCGTCGCCAAAAGAATTTTACCATTAGAAGGCTTGGAAGTGTCCTTTTCCGCTTCTATAAAAGGTTCCAAATAAGCCACTGCCCGTTTCATCACCCTTGCAGATTTTACCACTTGCGGAAGAAACATTTTTCCACTTCCAAAAAGGTCTCCCACTACGCTCATCCCAGTCATCAGGTTAATTTCTATCACATCCAGCGGTCGTCTCGCTTCCTTCAAAGCCGCTTCCATATCTTCCTCGATGAATTTATCCACACCTTTTACTAGTGAATAAGTGATGCGTTCCTGCAAAGGCTGTTCTCGCCAAGATAAGTCTTCTGTTTTTTCTTTTTTGACTGATTTTACTTTTTCGGAATAGTCCAGCAAACGCTCCGTAGCATCATCTCTTCGGTCTAATATCACATCTTCTACCAGTTCCAAAAGGTCTTTTGGGATTTCATCATAGACTTCCAGCATCGTAGGGTTTACAATTCCCATATTCATCCCTGCTTTTATGGCATGATATAGAAATACCGAGTGCATCGCTTCCCGCACTGCATCATTTCCTCTAAACGAAAACGAAACATTAGAAACCCCACCACTCACCGACACATATGGAAGATTCTGACGAACCCACCTTGTCGCTTCTATAAAATCAATTGCATTTCGCCTATGTTCCTCCATTCCCGTAGCCACAGGGAAAATATTAAGGTCAAAAATAATATCCTCTGGCGAAAAGCCTACCTTGTCCACCAAGATTTTATACGAGCGCTCCGCTATTTCTATTCTTCGCTGGTAGTTATCGGCTTGGCTCACTTCATCGAAAGCCATTACAATAACCGCCGCACCATATCTTTTTATAATTTTCGCTTGGCGAATAAACTCCTCTTCTCCTTCTTTTAAACTGATGGAATTCACCACCGATTTCCCCTGAACCACCTGTAGGCCAGCTTCTAAAATCTCCCAACGGGAAGAGTCTATCATAATCGGAATACGAGCAATATCAGGCTCTGAAGCTATCAGATTGAGAAATTTCACCATTGAAATTTTCCCATCTATCAGCCCATCATCCATATTTACATCCAAAATCTGGGCTCCACCTTCCACCTGATTTCGGGCAATTTCTAAAGCCTCTGTAAAATTCCCTTCGCCTATCAGCCTCAAAAATTTCTTCGACCCTGCTACATTCGTTCGTTCTCCTACATTCACAAAATTAGATTCTGGCGTAATTATGAGCGGCTCAAGCCCTGAAAGTTTTAAATATCTCATGTATGGTTATTTTCAGTTAAAATTATAAAAATCCAAAGGTAAGTTTTTTAAAAAACATAAAAAAATAGGAAGGTAAAAATTTACCTTCCTATTTGTTATGAAACATTGAACAATTTTAAATTATTCTTTGATAGTAGCAATACTTACTCTGTTCCAATCTGGTTCTGAGAACATGTGACCAATACCTTCTCCTTCTGCTACGATACGATCTCCATCAATTTTGTATTGTTTAACAAGAACAGCTTTAACTGCTTCTGCACGAGCTTTAGCGATTCTTTCGTTAACTTCGATACTTCCTTCTGGTGAAGCAAATCCTTTGATAACAACTTTACTGTTAGGATATTTCTTCAAATAAGTAGCGATTCTAGCTACATTCGGCTGTTGAGAAGGAGCGATGATAGTTTTTCCTTGTGCGAAAGTAACTACAGATTCTAAAGTTCTCTTAGTTTTTACTACTTCAGTTTCTACTTCTACTACTTCTGGTTTTCTGTTACGAGCTTCAGCTAATTCTTCTTCTAATTCGTGGATACGCTTTTTAGCATCTCTCAATTCTTCACGAAGTGGTCCAGACTTATCTTCTACTACTGGTGCAGCAGGCGCTTGAGCCGCAGTGATGTGGTGAGCTCCGTTGCTTCCTTTAAATCTGTAAACAATTCCTAAGCTTGCTTGTGTTAAAGAAGCATTATTGTTAAGGCTATGTTCTTGCTGATCTGCAGGTGTCAAACCGTATAGGATTGATGGACTAAGCTTAACAGCCCAAGCTTTAGAAGAACCTAAGTTAAGCAAGAAATTAGCACCAAACTTAACAGTCATTAAATTATTATCGTTTCTACCTGGATTGTAAGCGTGTAACCATCCTGGTCCAGCGAAAGCTTCTACTTCAAATGTACGAGGAGCTCCTTTGTATCCAGCGAAGATGTTGCTAAGGTTAAAGTTACCCAACATAGCTACATTAGTATACTCAATAAGCAATGGGTTACGATACCCATCTACATTATCATTAATATAAGCAACACCATCTGCACTAAGACGGAAGCTAGGAGAAATTTGTTTTCCTACTTCTACACCGAAGTTAAGTCTTGTAGACTTAAAGAAAGGATGTCTTGTAGTTGGAGTGTATCCTCCTACATTCACACCTACTTGCCAGTTATCAAAAAATTTACTGTTGCTAATACTGCTAACACTCTGTGCATTAGCTGCTACTGCAGCACCTGCTAACATTACTGATAAGAAAATCTTCTTCATTTCTAAACTAATTTTATGAATTAATGGTGCAAATATACATTTTATTTTGAAATAACATATTTATTTTATGATTTTTTAACACTTTTTAAGTGTTTTTTCTTGGTTTATAGTCTTTTGCAAGGTCTGAAAGAGCCTTTATATGCTCTGGCGTAGTACCACAGCAACCACCAATAATGTTTATCAATCCTTTATCCAGATACTCTTTTATCTGCTCCGCCATCTGTTCAGGCGTTTCATCATACTGCCCAAAAGCATTAGGAAGCCCAGCATTTGGGTGTGCGGAAATCCTAAAACGAGTTTGTGGAGCAATAGCCTCTAAATAAGGAACAAGCTGTTTTGCACCCAAAGCACAATTAAACCCAATGCTCAACAAATCCAAATGAGAAACCGAAATAAGGAAAGCCTCCGCCGTTTGCCCGCTCAAGGTACGCCCAGAGGCATCGGTAATAGTCCCTGAAACCATCGTAGGAATGCGGATTCCTCTCTCCTCCTGAATTTCATCAATCGCAAAACGAGCCGCCTTTGCATTGAGCGTGTCAAAAATAGTTTCCACCAAGAGAATATCAGCACCGCCATCTAATAACGCCTCTGCCTGCTGTTTATAAGCTTTTCTAAGTTCATCAAAGGTAATAGCTCTGTAACCTGGGTCATTCACATCTGGGCTGAGGCTGGCTGTTTTATTGGTCGGCCCGATGGAACCTGCCACAAATCTCGGTTTGTCTGGAGTTTTAGCAGTGTAATCATCACAGGCTTTTCGGGCAAGTTTTGCAGATTCATAGTTGAGCTGATAAACGAAATCCTCCATATGATAGTCCGCCATCGCGATGGTCGTGCTGGAAAAAGTATTGGTCTCTATAATGTCTGCCCCAGCCTCCAAATATTGTCTGTGGATTTCATCTATCACACTAGGTTTAGTGATGGACAGCATATCATTATTCCCTTTCACGGGATATGCCCAATCACGAAACTGCTCGCCACGATAGTCTTCTTCGGTAAGATTATACTTCTGAATCATGGTTCCCATGGCTCCATCCAGAATCAAAATCCGATGCTCCAATGCATCATTTAGTTGTTTTGTATTTTTCAAATTTATTTTATTTAAATATTAGTTCCCTATTTCTATTCCTTTATTCTTCAAAAATTCACACACTTCATCATTGATATTAAAAGCAGTAATTCTCTTTAATCGAGGAAAATTTTCTACATCGTCAAAAGACTGAACATTATAAATCTCATCCTCGCCATCCCACTGCGGAGAAATCTGCATGTAGATTTCATTTCCTCCATCTTGATAAAGTTCTGTGATTTTTTCTGTCCATTTTTTAGGAATTTCCAAATTTCGGAAATATTCCAAAGCTTCTGGAATAGGCTCATAGCCCTCCTCATCTGGATTTATGTCTCGTTCTGCATATTCCACAAAATCATAAATATCAAATTTTGGTTTTAGTAAATCCTGATTATACATCAGTTCTTCTATAACCAACAATTTAAAATTAAAATCCTTAAAATCAATAATTTCGCCTTTTTCCTTTTTAAATTTATATGGATTTTTATTTTTAGATTTAAGCTTTGGTTCGGTCTGACAAATACAAACACTCATGATTTCCTGTGGCTGACAGTTTTCTTCTTTTTCGCTGGCTATACGAGCAGAAATCTCCATTTTACCAACATTAAATTCAACAAAAAGATAATCCTCTTTTTTGATTTTAATCGCCTCTTGATAAGGTTTTCCTTCAATCAAAAATTCTCCAGAAAAGGGATTTTCAGGAGAAAACGGATAAGGTTTGGTTTTTGAAATCTGCAGATTCAGTTCCACCACCTTTCCTTGGAATTTCTCCAAAGCATCAATCCCTAAATCATCCCAAGAGTAGCGCGAAGGAAGCACATAGCCATCCTCATCAGCCTTGCCATCACTCATTTGGATACGGGTAGGCTCGCCCAAAATTTCTTTTAAATCAGAATATAAAAACGGAAAAGAAAAAACTTTTCCATTTATCTTAAAATCCTCTTTATCAACATGAATAGTGACTGATTTCCTCTCCTTTTTTCCGAAAATTTTATCCAAAAAACTCATGTTTATTTCTTTTTGTCCATATATATTTTTTTATATTCTTCCGTAATAGGGCCTTTGTTCTTTTCAAATTCAAATATATACTTGTCATCATGCCCATAAGCTCCAATACCTACTGCTTCAAAGGTTTTAGGATTAGCTCCTTTGGCTATTTTATTACGACAAAAAACTCTGTACTGGTCTTTGATGTAATATGAACTCACGATTTCTGCTGTTTTATAATCCAAAGAATCTATTCTCTCCTTATTATAATAATAGTATTTATCATCTTTTCCCCAATCTTCATCTATCGCTATGAATTTTTTTGGATCTACATTTTTCAGCTGGTCGTAAATATGATAAACTCCTTTCTTATCACGCCCCCAGTTATCTTTTATCACTTGAAAAGTTCTAGGGTCAGCTCCCTTTACTGCATTATTATCTGGACTACCATACTGGAGCATATATACATTATCTTTATCCCTCCAATAATAGCCCTCAATCTGCTCAAAAGTAGCTGGGTCTGCTTTTAATTTGGCAAGTTCCAAAAATACATAATTTTTATCCTTACCCAAATCAAGGTCCACATCATTTTTTATAACTTCAAATGTTTCTGCATCAGCATCTTCTACAAGGGTGGTTTCTTTGGACATATTGCCGCCGTGTATCCACTTATAGTAGACCTTACCATCCTTTACTTCGTATCCTAAATTACACGAAATAAGAATAATATTGAATATTAGAAATAAACTAAAATATTTTGCTGATTTTTTCATCCTGATTTTAAAATTTATTCCAAATCTTACTCCAATGCTTGTTTCAAATCTGCAATAATATCTTCTACATTTTCCAGCCCTACCGAGCAGCGAACCAGCCCTGCGGTGATGCCCACTTCATTCCTTTCTTCTTCGCTTAGTTTAGAATGCGTAGTGGAAGCTGGATGGGTTACTATGGTTCTAGTATCTCCCAAATTGGCTGATAATGAACACATTTTGATTTTGTTTAAGAAATTTCTTCCGCCTTCTACACCGCCTTTCACTTGGAACGCTACGATGCTTCCACCCAATTTCATTTGTTTTTTGGCAACTTCATGGTTTGGGTGTGATTTCAAAAACGGATATTTCACAAATTCTACATTAGGATGTTGTTCTAAAAATTCTGCTACTTTCAGCGCATTTTCGCAGTGTTTCTCTACTCTTAGAGCCAATGTTTCCAATGATTTAGATAAAACCCAAGCGTTAAATGGTGACATTGCCGGCCCTGTATTTCTCGCAAAAAGATAAATTTCACGAATCAAATCCGCTCTACCCACAGCGACACCGCCAAGGACTCTTCCCTGTCCGTCGATAAGTTTCGTAGCCGAATGCACCACAATATCAGCTCCGTATTTTATAGGCTGCTGGATGTATGGCGTAGCAAAACAATTATCCACCACGAAAAGCAAATTATGCTTTTTGGCGATTTTTCCCATTTTCTCCAAATCTAAAACCTCTATCGCAGGATTGGTAGGAGTTTCCAAATAAAGAATTTTGGTCTCTGGGCGAATGTATTTTTCTATATCTTCCTCATGCGCTTCGAAATAAGTGGTATTGATATTCCACTTTGGAAAGTATTTCGTAAAAAGTGTATGTGTAGAACCAAACACCGAACGGCAGCTGAGTATGTGGTCGCCCGCAGAAAGCAGAGAAGCCAGCGTACTATATATCGCTGCCATTCCCGTAGCGAAAGCATAGCCCGTTTCGGCGCCTTCCATTTTAGCGATTTTATCGACAAATTCAGTCACATTTGGGTTGGTAAATCTACTATAAAGGTTCTTTGGTTTTTCCTCCGCGAAACTCGCTTGCATATCCTCCGCATCCTCAAAAATAAAACTTGATGTAAGGTATAGCGGCACCGAATGCTCATCATACTGAGTTCTGTCTGTCTGTGTACGAATAGCAAGTGTTTCGAAATTTTGCTTATTGTTTTCCATGTTTTTTTTATTGTTTTTTATCTTTTGTCCAATTCTTTATTAAAAATTCTACTTTCCCTCCAGCTCTGCCAGCTCATCTTCATCCAAATCTTCTTTTAGGATAATCCCATAATCTGGATGTATCACATAGAGTCCTTTTTCTAAATCTTGCGCGTATTTCTCAAAAAAATCTTTCAGAGATTGCGCTTCTATACTACGGTCTGCATCATCATGCCACATTTGTATTATCTGCCCTCGTTTTCCTTCTTTTGAAGGGTCTAGGTCTATCATTTTGCCATTCCCTCCTCCATCGGCTGTCAGAGAAATCCATTTGGGATTCCACCAAAAATCAGGTTTTATCCCTTCTTCTGGGCTGCAGCCATAGTCTTTGTCATCTTCTGAAAAATCACCACCATCATATAATTCTTTCCAGATTTTATATTCATCTATAATCCTATCAATAGTGAGCCACTCTTCTCCCATTAGACAATAGCCTTCTTTCTCTCCATTATGGATGCGGTAGATTTTCTTAAAATCCTCTGGTAGAGCGTATCCTAAAACTTCTTCTAATCTTTCAAAATCCTCATCAGTCGCTCCATCATTTAATTGATATTCAAAAAAATCATCCTTATATTTTTCTTGCAATATATTGATTTGCTGTTCTATTCTTTCAAGAATTTCTTTCATCTTATTTAAACTTAAAATTTAATTAACAAAATTTACTGTAATTGATTAGCATCTTCAATTTTACCCAATTGGCAAATATTAACAAAGTCGCAATATGTCACCGAAAACTCCTCTTGCAGTCACTTTCGCACCTGCCCCTGCTCCCATGATAACTATTGGGTTTTCTCCGTAACTCTCGGTATAAATTTCAAAAATAGAATCTGAACCTTTCAGCTGTCCAAGCGCCGAACTTGCAGGAACAGACACCAGTTTCACATCCAAAATCCCTTTGTCTTGGCTCAAATCTCCATGTAAATCCCCCACATAGCGAAGCACATGATTTGGCTCTTGACTTTCTTTAATAAACTGATATTCAGCATCCAACTCTTCTAATCTAGAAATAAACTCATCTTTGGCTATTCCTCCTAAATTCTCTGGGATAAGGTTCTGAATATTGATATCGCTGAATTCATTGATTAAATCTAATTCTCTTGCCAAAATAAGCAGTTTTCTAGCCACATCATTTCCGCTCAAATCCTCACGAGGGTCAGGCTCTGTAAATCCTTTATCCATCGCTTCTTTGACAATGGTAGAAAATTTCTCATCGCGCACCGAAAAATTATTAAAAATATAACTGAGCGACCCCGAAAACACCCCTTTTATTCTTGTAATATTTTCTCCCGAAAGGTGGAGGAGTTTTATCGTGTCTATCAGCGGCAGTCCTGCTCCTACATTGGTTTCATAGAGATATCTTTTCTTGTTTTTATCCAAAGTTTTTCGCAGATTTCTGTACTCTTGTATCGGTAAAGTATTGAAAATCTTATTGGAAGAAACGATGTCAAAACCATTTTCCACGAAAGTCGGATAATTCTTTACAAAATCTTTACTTGCTGTATTATCTACTAAAACCAAGTTTTCAAACTGATTTTCTTTTACAAACTGAAACAAATCCTGCAAAGTGTTTTCCGAACTGCCAAAAAGCACTTTCTGGCGCCAGTCGCTACCAAAACCACCTTTATTGAACACTATATTTTTAGAATTTGCTATCGCAATGATTTTCAGATTAATACGCTTTCTATTCTGAATATCATATGAAGAATCCAAAATCTGCTCTATCAGCGTACTGCCCACATTTCCATGCCCTACCAGCACCAAATGCACAGTTTTCACTTTCCCGAAAATCTCAGTTTCTACGATGTTTTTAACCTTATCTAACTGATTGTCAGAAACTACCAAATTAACTCTTCCTGCTGATGCTACCTGATTGAGAAGCAGAGGGAATATTTTATTTTTTTGTAATTCCGAAAGAATTTTTTGGAAATTATCCGTTACCAGACCTATAACAGCCAGATTATCAATACTATAAATCTGACTAACGATTCCGCTTTTCAGTTCCTTTTCAAATTCTTTTCTAAGGCTTTCCACCGCCGTTTCTGCCTGATACTCATCCACCAAAACAGAAATTCCGTTTTCTATCGCCTGCTGAGAAATCACCCCTACGCTGACTCCCGCTCCTTGTAAAGCATTAAAAATACGAGAATCTATCCCTATCTGCCCCAAAAAATCTCTCCCTTCAAAATTAACTATCGCTTTATTTTTGTAAATCGTGATTACATTATTTTCTTCCATATTATATCGTGTTGATTTTTAAATAATTTTACCTAAAATTTCGTTTAACTGTTCATATTCCATCAAAAAAGCATCATGCCCGTGGATGGATTTTATCTCGTGATGATACACATTTTTACCATTATTTTTCAGAAAATCATAAGAATTTCTAATCTCAAAAGCAGGATAATGTAAATCCGAATCCACTCCTATGAGATGTATTTCCGAATTGATTTTAAGCAAATCTTCTTCCTTGGCATCAATAGTTTTAAGAAGCTGATTCATAAGCCGATACGCCTTTATATCAAACCTATTATCC
>JABCOA020000027.1 GCA_013333875.2 Flavobacteriaceae bacterium
CCATAACGGTAAGAAAAGATGGAGCTAAATTTGAGATTATTTCTGGGGAAAGAAGATACCGTGCCTCCAAAATGGCTGATCTAAAAGAAATCCCTGCCTATGTAAGGCTGGTAAATGACCAAGAACTGCTGGAAATGGCTTTGGTGGAAAACATCCAGAGAGAAGACTTAGACGCCATAGAAGTAGCCCTTACCTATCAGAGATTATTAGAGGAAATCGGTCTTACACAGGAAGCGCTCAGCCAGCGCGTAGGGAAAGAGAGAAGTACAATCACCAACTCTATCCGACTTCTAAAACTAAACCCAGATGTTCAGCAGGCGATCCGAAATGGTAACATTTCCGCTGGACACGGAAGAGCGATTTTAAGTTTAGAAAACCCTGAAGACCAGCAGGCTTTATTCAAACAAATTGTAAACAACAGACTAAGTGTAAGACAGGCGGAAGAAGCTGCAAAACATTTCAAAAGTCCAAAAGAAATTTCTATTTCCAAGGAGCCGAAAACCCTTCCAAACAATCTTCGCAGAGCTGAAAAAACCCTTGCTGATACTCTGGCACTAAAAGTAGAAATAAAATCTTCTGCAAAGGGAGATAAAGGGAAAATAGTCCTTAACTTTGACAATGAAGAAGAATTAGAGAAAATCCTCTCTTATTTTAACTAAATCAGATGAAAAAATTATTCGGTTTTATATTCGTGTTTATTTCTTATTTTTTCTTTGCACAAGAAGCAGAGAAAAAGGACTCGGTGCAGGTAGAAAACGAAATAGTCACGGATATAGAGCTACTCCATAATAAGAAAACTTCTTACTCTGGGCTCAACCCTACCAAAGCTGGCTGGCGGTCTGCCATCATCCCTGGCTGGGGACAGTATTACAATCGCAAATACTGGAAAATCCCTATTGTCTGGGGAGCGATAGGAACAGGAGTAGGTTTCATCATTTGGAACCAAAAACAATACAAAAGATACAAAAACGCTTTTGAAGCAGAGTTAAACGGCGAACCGCACGAGTTTTCTGGAATTACGGGACTAGATTTAAAGACTGCCCTTGGAAACACCCAAGATTCCAGAAGAAGATACCGCGACTATGCCATCGCTATCACTGCGGGAATCTATCTGCTAAACATCATAGATGCTGTGGTAGATGCCCACCTTGACGAAGGGCGTAAAGACCCGGATTTAGCGATTTCTCCTACCATTCTGCATGATTACACAGACCCAATACATACAGCAAAGGCAGGTCTTGCCCTAAGATATAAATTTTAAAACCAATGAAAATAGCATTAGTAGGATACGGAAAAATGGGGCAGATTATTGACAAAATAGCCCAAACACGAGGACACGAAATAGTGGCTCGCCTCAATGAATCTCCCACTTTGGAAAACCTAAATAACCCTGATGTAGTGATAGAGTTTTCTAGTCCAGAATCTGCATTTGGAAATATCAAATTCTGCCTTGAACAGGGCATTCCCGTAGTATGCGGAACCACAGGCTGGCTTGAGAAAAAACCTGAAATAGAGAAAATCTGCATAGAAAACAACTCCGCATTTTTGTATGGATCTAATTTTAGTCTGGGAGTAAATCTTTTCTTCGCTTTGAATGAAAAATTGGCTCAGCTGATGAAACCTTTTAACAATGAGTATGACTGTCAATTAGAAGAAATCCACCACATCCACAAGCTGGACAAACCGAGCGGAACAGCGATTTCTCTTGCGCAGGACATTATTTCTAATTCTGATTTTGAAAAATGGAAATTAGATGATACCTTGGGTAAAGAACTGGGCATCAGAGCTGTAAGAGAGGAGGAAGTCCCTGGAACTCATATCGTAACCTATCGTTCTGAAGTGGATGAAATCGAGATAAAACACACCGCTTTCAACCGAAATGGCTTTGCATTAGGTGCTATAATCGCCTCTGAATGGATTATCGGAAGAAAAGGAAACTTTACTGTAAAAGAAGTTTTAGGATTATAAGAATAAGAAAAGGCAAATATTTAGCCTTTTTTTTATATTTGCACTAAATAGAAAATTATGATAGAACAAATCAGAACTTTTTTAGCCAACAATCCTATTGAAAATATTGAAACTTTTTTTGATAATGAAAATATTATTTGGGTTGACTGGAGAGAATATGATGAAGATATCGTGAGCTATGTCAATGATGAACTGAACGAAGCAGACAAAATAGAATGGAAAACCATCCCTTCTGAAAAGGAAGGCGCACTAGATATCGTAACCCTAAAAAAAGATGAAAAAGAAGCGGTTATCCGATATGATGAGGACAAATGGGATAGAGATACGACATTAAAATCTATCGGAAAATTCATCGATGATAAATACAAACTCTGCTGGTTCAAACCTTCTTTGGGTGGCGATACACTTAGTTTCGTGGTTATAGGGAATGAAGATTGGGAAAAACTATCCGCTGAATTTGGAGAGGAAAAACTAAAATTTTACTTCTCGCCTGTGACCGAAGAAAACGCAATGTTCAACCTATCAATGGACCAAGTCTTCTCACTTATAGAATTAAGAGAGAAAAACAATCCTAACTAAATCTACAAAATATTCAAAATGGAATACTTACTAACTTATTCATTATACATTCTCATTCTCAGTGCATTATTGGGAATTTCCACTTGGAAGTTATTTAAGAAAATGGGATACAATCCGCTATTTGCTTTTGTCCCGTTTTATAACTATTTCATCATTCTTAAAGAAACCAAAAGACCAAAATGGTGGGTGGTTCTGACTTATTTCCCTATCGTGGGAACAGTCATGATTTCTGTTTTTCATTTGTTTTTAATGGAAAGATTCGGAAAGACCAGTTTTGGACAAAAATTTTTGACAATTGCGCTGCCTTTTGTTTACTTGGCTGTTGTCAATTACTCCTCCTCTACTGAGCTTGTAGATGAAGAAGACATTGATGAAGAGGAAATTAAAAAGGATTCTTTCTGGAGTTCTATCACTTATGCAACTGTTTTTGCTACGGTAATACATACTTTCTCTTTCCAGCCTTTCGGTATTCCGACAGGGTCTATGGAGAGAACGCTTTTAGTGGGAGATTTTCTCTTTGTCAATAAACTAAAATATGGGCTTAGGCTGCCTATGAGACCTTTGGCGGTACCGTTTTTACAATCTACCCTATTTGACAGAGCTAAAGATGGCAACCCTAAAAACGACCCAAAATCCTATGTAGAAAACATCAAATTACCATATTTCCGTCTTCCAGCATTTAGTGATGTTGAGAGAAATGATATCGTAGTGTTCAACTACCCTGGTGATAGTGTTCATACATCTATTGATAGAAAAGACCCATATGTAAAACGAGCTGTAGCCGTGGCTGGAGATGTTTTAGAAATAAAAGCTGGGAAACTCTTCATAAACGGAAAACCAGAACAAAAAATGGGCGATGCAGAAATCCAACAGGCTTACACTGTCAATGCAAAAACCCAACTGGATATTCCTCATCTATACCAAAATGTAGGTTTCCTGCCTGTGAGAGAATTCCAAACATCTGATGGTTTTTCATACACTTTCAGCGGACTTACACCTACTTTGGCTGAAGAAATCAAGGAAATCCCTGGCGTAACCTCTGTAGAGCCTTCCATTGAACCAAAGGGAGTTCAGGATATTTCTATGCATCTTAATTTGAAAAAATCCCAAGAGGAACAACGAATCATCTATACTGACAAAGTAGATATTTCCAATACCATTTTCCCAATGAACAAAGACTGGAATAAGGACTGGTATGGACCTATCAAAATTCCTAAAAAAGGCGACATCATAGACATTAACCTCGAAACGATACCGATGTACAGCAAACTGATAAGAGAATACGAAAACAATATCTTAGAAGTAAAAGGAAACCAAATTTTCATCAATAAAGTAGCTGCTGACAAATACGAAGTCAAACAAAACTACTATTTCATGATGGGAGATAATAGAGATGCATCGCTGGATTCCAGATATTTTGGATTTGTTCCAGAAACCCACATCATGGGTTCGCCTATGTTCACTTGGCTGAGCTTGGAAGGTTCTTTTACAGACAACAATTCCTCTTATCAAGCCAATGGCTGGCGTATACGCTGGGATAGAATGTTTAAAGCAACTAACACTGGCGAAGCCAACAAAACCTCTTACTGGTGGGTAGCAGCCATCCTGATGGGTATTTTCTTCGGATGGGACTACATCATGAAGTTTGTTAAGAGAAAGAAAAATGAAGAATAAAAACTAGGCTGTAAGCGTATGCTTATAGCCTTTTAATATTGAGATATGACACCACTTGCAGAAAAAATGCGTCCCAAAAGCCTTGATGAAGTCATCGGGCAGGAACACCTGACAGGAACCAACGGCACTATCCGAAAAATGCTGGAAAATGACACGCTCAATTCGCTCATTTTCTGGGGGCCGCCTGGAACGGGGAAAACCACCTTGGCAGAAATCATCGCAGAGCAGTCAGGACGAAAATTTTTCAAACTCAATGCCATAAGCTCTGGGGTTAAAGATGTCCGCGAAATCATAGAAGAAACCAAAAAACAAAATCTATTCAGCGGAAAAAGCCCTATTCTTTTCATTGATGAAATTCATCGGTTCAATAAAACCCAGCAGGACAGCCTACTCCACGCTGTAGAAAAAGGCTGGGTAGTTCTCATCGGCGCTACTACGGAAAACCCTAGTTTTGAGGTCGTTGCGGCGCTGCTCTCCCGCTGTCAGGTCTATACGCTGAAATCTCTTTCTTACGAAAAACTGGAAGAACTGCTAAAATCAGCATTAAATCAATACAATTCTGAATTTCAGTCTAATTTTAAAATCAAAGAAAGCGAAGCCTTTATACAATATTCTGGTGGAGATGCCCGAAAACTCATCAACGGGCTGGAAATCGTTCTCAATCAGTTTTTAAAAGACAAAAACAAAGAAATTACCAGCGAAGAAATTCTCTCTGTTTTACAAGAAAATATGGTTCTCTATGACAAGAATGGAGAACAGCACTATGATATGATTTCAGCATTTATAAAGTCTATCCGTGGTTCAGACCCAAACGCTGCGGTCTACTGGCTCGCGAGAATGCTGGCAGGAGGAGAAGACATCAAATTCATCGCCCGCAGGATGCTCATTTCTGCTTCAGAGGATATAGGTCTTGCCAATCCTAACGCCCTCACAGTGGCCACTCAGTGCTTTCAGGCAGTGAATGTCATCGGCAATCCTGAAGCCAGAATTATCCTGAGCGAATGTGCTGTATATTTGGCAGTTTCGCCGAAAAGTAATTCTTCTTATTTAGCTATAAATGAGGCTTTGTCCTTTGTAAAGAAAACAGGAAATCTGCCCGTGCCTCTGCATCTGCGCAATGCACCTACCAAACTGATGAAAGATATGAACTACGGCAAAAACTACCAATACGCCCATGATTACAAAGAAGGTTTCGTAGAACAGGAATTCTTGCCAGAGGAAATAAGCGGAACCAAATTTTACCAACCAAAACAAAACGCCACAGAGCAAAAAATTTTGGAAGAATTAAAGAAAAAATGGAAAAAATATTACTAAACTTCATCTTTTCAAATTCCAAACCAAAAACCTTTGTAAAAAACAAAAAATTGTCTACCTTTACCACAAACTAAGTTTCAACCTTATACCCAATAACTTATGAACACATCAGAATTTGTAAACAGACACATCAGCTTCAATGAAACGAACAAAAACGAAATGCTGAAAAAAGTAGGTGTTTCCAGCATTGATGAGCTGATTTCTCAGACTATTCCACATTCTATCCGATTACAAAAAGATTTAAGCATTTCAGAACCTCTGTCCGAGTTTGAAATGCTTTCTCATTCTAAAGAACTAGCTTCTGAAAATCAGCAGTTTGATTCTTACATTGGACTAGGATACCACCCTGCCATTCTTCCAGCTGTCATCCAGCGAAATATTTTGGAAAATCCTAGCTGGTATACAGCTTACACGCCTTACCAAGCGGAGATTTCACAGGGAAGATTAGAGGCACTGCTGAACTATCAGACTATGATAGTGAACCTTACAGGTTTCCCATTAGCAAACGCTTCCCTTTTGGATGAAGGAACTGCAGCTGCCGAAGCTATGCATATGTTCTTCTCCAACAGAACAAAGGAACAAAAAAACGCAGGAGCAAATAAATTTTTCATTTCTGATGATGTTCTTCCACAAACAATCGCCGTGCTGAAAACCAGAGCGGAAGGACTGGGAATAGAAATTACTGTAGGAGAACATAATGGAAGTTTGGACAATTCTTATTTCGGAGCTTTACTTCAATACCCTACTAAAATAGGCGTTATAGAGGATTACACAGAAATTATAAAATCTCTGAAAGAACAAAGTATTCAAGTCGTTTTAGCGTGTGATTTATTGGCTTTAGTTATGCTAAAATCTCCTGCACAGGTCGGCGCTGACTGTGCTGTCGGTACTTCCCAAAGGTTCGGTATTCCTATGGGATACGGTGGGCCTCACGCCGCTTTCTACGCTTGTAAAGACGAATACAAAAGAGAAATCCCTGGCCGTATCATAGGAATTTCACAGGACATGTACGGAAAGAGAGCGCTCAGAATGGCTTTGCAGACCAGAGAACAGCACATCAAGCGTGAAAAAGCAACTTCCAACATCTGTACAGCGCAGGTTCTTCTAGCAGTGATGGCAGGAATGTACGCTGTCTATCACGGAGAAGCAGGACTTAAGTACATTGCAGGACAGATACATTTTAAGGCTAATGCTTTGCGAGATGCTTTAGCTGAACTGGGCTACGAGGTTGAAAACAATCCAAGTTTTGACACGGTAAGATTTAAACTTAGCGAAGACAAAAAACAGTCTTTGAAAACATTGATGGAAAACCACAAAATTAACCTAAATTATTTCGAAAATGGTTTTGTGAGCGTTGCTATCAATGAAGCTACTACAAATAAAAAACTCCAAAAACTAGCAGATACTTTTGCTGAGTTTGTTGGTAAAAATGCCGTTAAGATTACTTTAAAAGAACATATCACCCTTCCTAGCAGTCTTCTAAGAACTGACAAAGTCCTAGTAGAAGAGGTTTTCCATAAATACCACACAGAGACAGAGCTGATGCGATACATCAAAAAACTGGAGAGAAAAGACATTTCCCTTACGCATTCTATGATTTCGCTTGGTTCTTGTACGATGAAGCTAAATGCTGCTACAGAAATGCTTCCTCTATCTTGGCCTGAATGGGGAAATATCCACCCTTTCGTACCGATGGAACAGGCAAAAGGCTATCAAAAACTAATCAAAGAATTAGAAAAAGACTTAGCCGAAATCACAGGTTTTGCAGGAACTTCCCTACAGCCTAACTCTGGTGCGCAGGGCGAATATGCAGGGCTGATGGTAATCCGTGAATACCTAAAACACAAAGGCGAAGGACACAGAGACATCGTGCTTATTCCGCAGTCTGCACACGGAACGAATCCCGCTTCAGCTATCGTAGCAGGGCTAAAAGTAGTTGTGGTAAAAAATCTAGAAAATGGACAGATTGATTTCGATGATTTAAAAGCAAAAGTAGAACAGCACAAAGAAAATCTGGCGGCATTCATGATTACATATCCGTCCACTTATGGTTTCTTTGACAATAATGTTACAGATATTATCAATCTAATCCATGCCAATGGCGGACAGGTGTACATGGATGGCGCTAATATGAACGCTCAGGTTGGATTTACCAGCCCAGGGCATATCGGTGCGGATGTATGTCACCTAAACTTACATAAAACCTTCGCTATCCCTCATGGCGGTGGAGGGCCTGGTGTTGGGCCTATCTGTGTAGCAAAACATTTAGTTCCGTTCTTACCCTCAAATCCAAATGTAAAAATCGGTACTGAACACTCTATTGATGCCATTTCTTCTGCTCCATATGGTTCTGCCCTTGTGGTAAATATTTCCTACGCCTACATCAAAATGCTGGGAACTCAAGGACTAAAAAAAGCCACAGAATACGCTATTCTAAACGCAAATTACCTAAAAGATGTGTTAAAAGAGCATTATTCTATTCTGTATAGCAATGAAAATGAAAGAGTTGCACACGAATGTATCGTGGATTTCCGACCATTCAAAACCTATGGAATAGAAGTGGGTGATATTGCGAAACGACTGATGGACTACGGATTCCACGCGCCTACGGTGTCTTTCCCTGTGGCAGGAACCCTTATGATAGAGCCTACTGAATCCGAAAGTAAAGAGGAACTTGATAGATTTGCCGAAGCTTTGATAAACATCAAATATGAAATTGATGAAATAGCAAACGGCAAAGCTGACAAGGAAAACAATGTCTTGAAAAATGCACCTCATACGGAACAACTGGTAATCGCCGATGCATGGAACAAACCATACAGCCGAGAAAAAGCAGCATATCCTCTGGAATGGATAAGAGAAAATAAGTTCTTCGCTTCTGTTTCTCGTGTAGATGATGCCTATGGAGACAGAAATCTCATCTGTACCTGCGCTCCTACTGAGTCTTATGCATAGAAAAAAGCTGTTAATGACATTATTATCCTCTATTGGTATAATTTTTGAGAATTATTAAAAACAAAAAAATTTAATTTTTAAAATGAAAAAGTTTTTATCAAAAAGAAGTATTTTAGTGGGTGCGCTTGCATTAGTTTTGGGTTTTATTGTTTCTTCCTGTTCTAGGGATAAAGATGATGATGCCATATACACCGCTAAACTGCAGGTTCAATATCAAGGTAATAATTCTATTAACGGCTCTGTAACCTATAGAGATGCCAATGGAAACAAGAGAAAAATATATCTGAGAAGTGGAATGTCAGAAAGTATTTCTTTTGAAGTAAATAAAGGATTCAAATCTTTTGTAGAAGTAAAAGCTACTGACATTTATGGTAATCTATTTGTAAAATGGACAGTAACTAAAACATACACAGGAGCTAGAGTTCAGAACTGGAGTACGAATTTCACTTCTTACACAGGGCAGGGCATTACGGATTCTTACAAAGAGACTGTAAAATAGTTCTATACATAAGTTTGTAAATTCGCTGTAACCAATTCTGTTTTCGTACAATCAGGATTGGTTACAGTAATTTTGTAACTTTGCTTTATTGAAAATAAGTTTTATATAAAATATTTTTGAAAATCATGAACATCCAGCAGTTAGAATACCTCATCGCCGTTGATAAATACAAACATTTTGGGAAAGCGGCTTTGGCTTGTCATGTCACACAGCCTACACTCAGCGCAATGATTCAGAAATTAGAAGATGAACTTAGTATAAAAATCTTCGACAGAACCACCCATCCTATCCGCACCACCGATGCTGGAGATGAGATTATTTCCTCTGCTAAAGCGGTGTTAGAAAGCATTACAGAACTAAAAAATAAAGCTCATTCGCTCAATAATGTATTGGCTGGGAAAATCAATCTTGGGATTATTCCTACGGTTTCTGGATTTCTCATTCCAAACGAAATTTTTGATTTTCTAAATCAAAACCCAAAAATAGAAATGAACATCCACGAAATGAATACCGAAAACATCATAAAATCCCTAAAATCTGGCGAAATAGATGCAGGTATCATTTCCACTCCATATCATGAAACAGAAGAATTTTTCAGTGATTTTCTTTTTAATGAAGAACTGCTGATTTATTCCTCTTATGAAAATAAAGATGAATATTTTATAGGTTCTGAGGATTTTAATTCGGATAAATTTTGGCTTTTGGAAGAAGGAAACTGTTTGAGAAAACAAATGGAATCCATCTGTCATTTAAAGGAAAACTCACTAAAACCCAAGAATTTGGAATTCTCAGCATCCAGCATCAGCACTCTTATAAAAATGGTGGATAAAACAGGAGGCATCACCGTGCTACCAGAACTTGCCGTGCAGCAGCTCTCGGAAGAACAGAAGAAAAAAGTTTTTCATTTTAAAAAACCTTTCCCTTCCAGAGAAATCAGCCTCATTTACTACAAACCAACTTATAAACAAAAGATGCTCAATGAATTTGGTTCTTTTATAAAAGATGCTTTATCAAAACATCTTAATTACAATAAAAATCCGAAGAATTTCTCCATTATCGCTCCTCAATAAAATTTAATTTTGAAGTTTAATTTTTTTATGTAAATTTGCTTTTTAAAATTAAGAGGAAAAATTTGTGCTGATTGCAACCTCAATAAAAAATGCTAAAACAGAAATTCTCTTTTTAGTTTCTTTATTTTGGTTTCACAGTTTATATAAATTTTTAAAATCTATAACCCAAAAATAAAGAAATTTATGGCTTACTTATTTACATCAGAGTCCGTTTCTGAAGGACATCCAGACAAAATCGCAGACCAAATATCCGATGCGCTGATAGACCATTTCTTGGCCTATGATAAGAACTCAAAAGTAGCTTGTGAAACGCTCGTAACCACTGGGCAGGTTGTCCTAGCTGGAGAAGTGAAATCTGAGGCTTACCTTGATGTGCAGACTATCGCTAGGGAAGTTATCAATGATATTGGCTATACCAAAGGTGAATATATGTTCAATGGAGATTCTTGTGGAGTGATTTCTGCTATCCATGAGCAGTCGCCAGATATCAACCAAGGCGTGGACAGAATTACCCAAAACGCTGATTTTGAGACAAAAGCAAACGCACAAGGTGCTGGTGACCAAGGAATTATGTTCGGATATGCGACAAACGAAACCGAAAACTACATGCCACTGGCATTAGACTTGGCTCATTCTATTTTGAAAGAACTTTCTGCATTGAGGAGAGAAAATAAGGAAATCACCTACCTTCGTCCTGATGCAAAATCACAAGTTACGATAGAATATTCTGACAATCACAAGCCTGTGAGAATAGACAGCATCGTAGTTTCTACTCAGCATGATGAATTTGACACAGAAGAAAACATGCTGGCAAAAATCAGAAAAGATATCATCGAGATTTTAATTCCAAAAGTTAAAGCGAAACAAAAACCTGAAATTCAGGCACTTTTCAATGATGATATTACATTCCATATCAACCCTACTGGGAAATTCGTAATCGGTGGCCCACACGGAGATACAGGACTTACAGGAAGAAAAATCATCGTAGATACTTACGGAGGAAAAGGCGCTCACGGAGGAGGAGCATTCTCTGGAAAAGACCCTTCTAAAGTGGATAGAAGTGCTGCCTATGCCATGAGACACATTGCTAAAAACCTTGTTGCAGCAGGAGTTGCGGATGAAATTTTGGTTCAGATTTCTTATGCCATCGGAGTTGCTAAACCTTGTGGTTTATATATCAACACTTATGGAACTTCCAAAGTAAATCTGACTGACGGCGAAATCGCAGAAAAAGTACAGCAATTATTTGACCTGAGACCTTATGCAATAGAGCAAAACCTAAAACTGAGAAATCCTATCTACCGCGAAACAGCAGCCTATGGACACATGGGAAGAAATTATTATGTAGCGGATAAAACCTTCAACAAAGGCGCTAAAAATGAGCTTACCATCAAAGGTTTAGAGTTTTTCACTTGGGAAAAACTGGATAAAGTAGAAGAAATCAAAAAGGCTTTCGGTCTATAAAATAAAAAACCCACTAAAAAGTGGGTTTTTATTTTGTCTTAAAGATAATTAATCTTCCAAATCATCGTATTTCGCTAACTCTTCATCACACCATGCGAATGCTTCTTCTACTACTTTTGTAGCTTCATTTGCAACGGTTTCCTCATCATCTCCTTCCAAATCATCCAGCCATTCCACTTCTTCTTCCTCTACATTTAGGATAAATCTTGGATATTCTGTATGCACAACGAACAAATCCTCTGGAAATTCTGAATTATCTGCCATCAAAAACTTTGGTAATTTCATAACTTTCTAAATTTAAATTGTTTAACTAAAAATATATATCTTATAAGGTTTTGCAAAGTTAATAAATATAAATGTAGTTTCTCTAAAAAATATTTTTATTTTATTTTTTGTTGAGTAACGACAGATTTTGCTTTAGAAGTATTTTCAAGTGTAAGTAATTCTGTTTTTAATTTTAAATTAATAGTCATGTCTATATTCTGACTGGTAAAATAATTATTTTTCATATCAAATAATAAAAAACCTTTTCCATCACCAGATGCAGACAAGTCCATGTTTTTAACATTCTTATCTCCCATTACAAAATCTATCAATATATCAAAATAGGCTTCCTCTTTTTCTACTTTTAAGAGTTTATATTTTACATTCATTTTCATTTCTATATCGCCCACTTGCGGTATACTTTGTTTATATGGTATAACCATATCAAAACTATCACCTATTTTTAGACCTTCTTTAGGGAAATGAGTATCTATTGCAGAAAATTGTTTAATAGATTCTACCAATATCTTCTTTGTATCTTCATCGATTTTTCCTTCTACATTCTTAACCTCCATTTTCTTACCATTTACAATATCACCAATCAATTTAACTCCTTGTAAGGGAATTTTTCTGTTTATGGTCTCTCCATTAATTTCTGCTTCGTAAAAGTATTTGGTATATTCTAATATGAATGGAACATTTTCACCTTGCTTTTTTTGTGTAGAAAAGGTACTTTCTATATCTGAATTTATAGTCATTTTCACCCCATCCATTCCTATTTTATCTATCACTTCCTTACTTCCCACAAACTTATACCCTCCATCCATATCTATTTTATATTTAATTAAATACTTTGAATTTGGCTGAAATTCATATTTAAAGAAATATCTTTTCTCCTGCCCAAAAACAAGCGATGCAGAAGTAATAAATAACAACAATATAAGTTTAAAAGTTTTCATATAAATTATTTTTTATCAATTAATTTCATAATTTCTAAAGCCACTTTCAGCGCTTCTGTTCCATCTTCCAGACTTACCTCCACGGGCTTATTCTCGGTGATGGAGTTTGCGAAACTTTCCAATTCATCCAAAATCGCATTATTTGGCTGAATATTAGGATATTCGAATATTATTTGGTTTCTCTCGCCCTCTGCATTTTGGATAATCATATCAAAATCTGATGGATTTTCAGGAGCTGGTTTCATACGGATAACCTCCGCTTTTTTCTCCAAGAAATCCACTGAAATATAGGCATCTCTTTGGAAAAATCGGCTCTTTCGCATGGATTTCATTGAGATTCGGCTTGTGGTAAGGTTCGCCACACACCCATTCTCAAATTCTATTCTGGCATTGGCAATATCAGGCGATTTGCTGACCACACAGACTCCGCTTGCGTGGATGTTTTTCACAGGAGATTTCACCAAAGAAAGCAAAATATCCAAATCATGTATCATCAAATCCAAAACCACAGAAACATCCGTTCCTCTCGGATTAAACTCAGCCAAACGGTGGATTTCAATGAATTTTGGTTCGCTGATAAACGGCTTCGTGGCGATAAATGCAGGATTGTAGCGCTCTACATGCCCTACCTGCGCTCTAATTCCCTTTTCATTACAAAGCTGAATAATCTCTTCCGCCTGCTCTAAAGTCTGAGTTACAGGCTTTTCTATGAAAAAATCCAAGCCTCTTTCTATAGCTATTTTAGCATAATCATGATGATAAAAAGTAGGCGTCACGATATCTAGAACCTGTATTTTATCCAAGAGTTCGTCCAAGTTTTCATAAAATTTGTATCCAAATTCTGCTTCCAGCTTTTTGGAGTTTTCTATATCTTTATCATGGAAGCCCACCAAATCGTATTTTTCTGATTGGTTGAGCAATTTCAAATGTATTTTTCCAAGATGCCCAGCACCTACTAAACCTGCTTTTAACATTACTTTTTTGTATTTAAAAGAATTTTGCCAAAGATAAGGATTTTTTATTTTTTTCTTTATTCCATTATGATTTCTGGGATTTTATTTTGATGGAAATTTTTTAAAAACAAAATTGATAATATCTACTAAAATATTTGTAACTTTGAAGCAATATTTGATCGAAGATGAGTAATTTAGAAGATAAGAAAAAAGCACTGAGTCTAGTCCTAGAAAAAATGGACAAGACCTATGGAAAAGGTACTGTAATGAAGCTGGGAGACAGCGCAGTAGATGATACAATAGAAGTGATTCCGTCTGGTTCTTTGGGACTGGATATAGCCCTCGGTGTAGGTGGATATCCACGAGGAAGAGTGATAGAGATTTTCGGGCCTGAATCATCAGGGAAAACTACCCTTACACTACACGCCATTGCCGAAGCCCAAAAAGCAGGAGGAATAGCAGCTTTCATAGATGCAGAGCATGCCTTTGACAGAAGTTATGCTGCTAAATTGGGAATTGATTTAGAAAACCTTATTATTTCCCAGCCAGACAATGGAGAGCAAGCCCTTGAAATCGCGGACAACCTCATCCGTTCTGGTGCGATAGACATCGTAGTAATAGACTCTGTGGCGGCTCTTACTCCAAAAGCTGAAATAGACGGCGACATGGGAGATTCCAAAATGGGACTACACGCTAGGCTGATGTCTCAAGCATTGAGAAAACTTACAGGAACTATCAATAAAACCAAATGTACCGTGATTTTCATCAACCAGCTGAGAGAAAAAATAGGTGTGATGTTTGGTAACCCAGAAACTACTACTGGTGGAAACGCCCTTAAATTCTATGCTTCTGTGAGAATAGACATCTGAAAAGCCAGCACACCGATAAAGGTAGGTGATGAAGCCGTAGGAAGCCGAGTAAAAGTAAAAGTGGTAAAAAATAAAGTGGCACCACCTTTCAGACAGGCAGAATTTGACATTATGTACGGCGAGGGAGTTTCTAAAATTGGAGAAATCTTAGACCTTGGTGTAGACTATGATGTGATTAAGAAAAGCGGTTCATGGTTTAGCTACGGAGACACTAAACTAGGACAAGGTAGAGATGCTGTGAAAGAACTTCTGAAAGACAATCCAGAACTTACCGAAGAACTTAGCCAAAAAATAACTGAAGCGATTAAAAATAAAGAAAAATAAATCTTTTCATAATTATATTAATTTTAATGGAAACGCCCTGATGA
>JABCOA020000028.1 GCA_013333875.2 Flavobacteriaceae bacterium
AGTTGTTTGATGTAGTTTTGCTGGCGATGATAGTCCTCAGTGCCCTGATAGTCGTCATGGACAGTGTGGAGAATATTCGTTTTCATAAGACTTTCCTCGCTATTGAGTGGCTTATGAACATCATTTTTACAGCAGAATATGTAGTTCGGATAATGGTTGTAAAAAACAAGAAAGACTATATATTCAGCATGATGGGGGTTATAGACTTTCTTTCTATCCTGCCGTTCTATATCGGTATTTTTACTCCTGAAGCTAAATATCTTATGATTATCAGACTATTCCGATTACTCAGGGTATTTAGGATTCTAAATATGATGGACTATATGGATGATGGGCATTATATTTTGCAGTCGCTAAGAAGCAGTTCCAGAAAAATTTATATTTTCCTGATGTTCATTACCATCATTGTGGTGGTTTTAGGAGCGCTTATGCATATCATAGAAGGAGGGAAAAATGGTTTTCATAATATTCCTGTGAGTATCTATTGGGCGGTGGTCACTATCACTACGGTGGGATATGGGGATATTTCTCCCGCTACACCGCTGGGGAAACTGCTTTCAGTGGTTCTTATGCTCTGTGGTTATAGCATTATAGCTGTGCCGACTGGGATTGTTTCATCTCAGATGAGAGAATGTATGAACAAGGCAAAAAAACTGTGCGACTGCTGTGGAAATATTGATAATGATGGTGATGCTAGATATTGTAAGCAGTGCGGACATAAAATAGTAGAAGAATCTTCCTAATTTAGGGAGATTTTTTTATTGTGAAATCTGATTTTAGAATTTTAGATAAGGTTTTTTGAGGCTTGTAATTTTTTCTTTTTTAAAGATTAAAAACAACTAATGTTAAAGTTTTTGTAAAACTGCGATAGAAAACATAAAAATACTTAAGAAATTTCATATATTTGTGCGAATTAAAAATAAAATAGATAAATGGGACTATTTAATGTATTCACGAAAGAGATAGCGATTGACTTAGGAACAGCTAATACCCTAATTATACATAACAACAAAATCGTAGTAGATCAGCCGTCTATCGTAGCGGTGGAGCGTAACACGGGAAAGATTATAGCAGTAGGAGATAGAGCAAAACACATGCAGGGTAAAACCCATGAGGAAATAAAGACAATCCGTCCTTTGAAAGATGGGGTTATTGCCGATTTCCAAGCTTCCGAAAGCATGATAAAGGAATTTATTAAACAAATTCCAGGAATCAAAGGAAGGGTTTTTCAGCCAGCTCTTAGAATTGTTGTTTGTATCCCTTCTGGAATTACAGAGGTGGAGATTAGAGCAGTTAAGGACTCTCTTCAGAAAGTTCATGCTAAGGAAATTAGACTTATCTATGAACCAATGGCAGCCGCGATAGGTGTAGGAATAGATGTTCAGAAGCCAGAAGGAAACATGGTGATAGATATAGGAGGGGGTACTACGGAGATTGCGGTAATTGCGCTTGGAGGAATCGTTTGTGACAAGTCTGTTAAAATCGCAGGGGATGTATTTACAGATGACATAGCCTATTATCTAAGAACCAACCATAACTTGTACATCGGAGAAAAAACAGCAGAGAGAATTAAAATAGAAGTAGGTGCAGCAATGGAAGAACTAGATGTAGAGGTGGATGATATTTCTGTACAAGGTAGAGACCTTATTACAGGAAAGCCAAAAGAAATCATGATAGGTTATAAGGAGGTTGCTATAGCTCTGAATAACTCTATATCTAGAATAGAAGATGCGGTGATGGAGACTCTTTCTATGACTCCGCCTGAACTTGCAGCAGATATCTGGAAAACGGGTATATACCTTGCAGGGGGAGGAGCGCTGTTGCGTGGTCTTAGTGATAGAATACACAAAAAAACAGGGCTTCCTGTATTCGTAGCCGAAGATCCATTGAGAGCAGTGGTGAGAGGAACAGGAATAGCACTGAAAAACATAGATAAGTTTAAGTTTTTGATTAGATAAGTGCCTTAGTCAAGATGTTGTCTTTTGTATGGAGGTTTTTGGAGAGGAACAGTCTTGGTACTTTTTTCGTTTTTCTCCAGTTGGTATCAGTAGTTCTTATTTTTAGTAGGAACTCCATGCAGCGTTCTTTTGTGGCAGCACATGCATCAGCATTTAATGCCTTTGTGTCTGGCTACATAGATGAGGGGGCAAGTTATTTCAGGCTGAAACAGGTAAATGAAGACCTGACCGCTCAGAATAAAATGCTCATGCAGCAGTTGTATGGTAAGAAAAAAACTACTGAAGCCAAATTTGTCCATGTGGACAATACTCTTACAGAAGGTCAGTCTTACTCTGTGATGGATGCAGAAATTATCCAAAACAGTATAAATAGAAATAATAATTATTTCACGATTAACAGAGGAAGAAACCACGGTGTGGAGCCTCAGATGGGAGTGATAGCTCCGCAGGGAATAGCGGGGATAGTTATCAATACAACGGCCAACTATGCTTTGGTTCAGTCAGTTTTGAGTGTGAATAATATTAAGATAAATACATCTCTAAAAAAATCAGATTTTTTCGGAACTTTGACTTGGGATGGAGAGGATACGCGAGTGATGCACCTAAAAGACATTCCTAAATATGTTTCTGTAAAAGTGGGAGATACCGTAATTACTGATGGTAAATCTTCTATTTTCCCAAAAGGAATCATGATAGGAAGAGTGGCTGGCTATGATGTGGATAGTAAAACAGGACACTGGGATATTTCTGTGGAGCTGAGCCAGAATATGGGACAGGTGCAGAAAGTTTTCGTGGTTAAAAACCTCAAAAAAACAGAATTAGAGGAGATAAAAGAGATTTTAGATGCTGCTGTAAAGGAAAATGATTAGTAGAAATATTTTGACGGATATTTTATTCATTGTAATATTGGTAATATTACAAGTTTTTTTGTTGAATAGAATCCTCATCATGGGCAAGTATCCGCCAATTGTCTATCCTATCTATGTGATGTTTTATCCTTTTTACAGGGATAAATATCAGTTTTTAGGGACAAGTTTCCTGCTGGGGTTAGGAATGGATATGTTTTTGGGAACATGGGGGATTAATGCCTTTGCGACTACATTGATAGCTTTTGTAAGAACCGTTATATTTCGGTCATCATCAGATTCTACATCAGATTTTTTCTCTTTTGAATCTTTGCAGTGGACACAGTTTCTGGGTTTTATCCTTACTAATCTTTTTTTACACCAGTTTTTGGTTCAGTTTATAGAATATTTTAAGTTAAGCAGAGCGTTAGATGTGCTTATCAATGTTTCTATAACCACTGCATATTCGTTTGTTTTTGTTTTATTTTATGTTTTAATATTTAAAATCAAGCAGAGAGTTTGAGACCATATTTTAAAATTCTAATTTCCCTAGGGCTTATTGCTGTGATATTTGTAGCTAGACTGGCTTATTTACAGCTATTTACGGATAGATATGCTCTCAATGCAGCCAATACATCTATCAAGATAGAATACATTATCCCTCAGCGTGGGGCTATTTTTGATAGAAATTCTAAACTATTGGTAGGAAATCAGCCCGCTTATGAAATATCCTATACGGAAGCCTTGATGAAACCTGATTTTGATATATTGGGTTTTTGTAAGTTGATGAATATCACCGAGGCAGATTATAATCATAAAATGAAGGAGATAAAGGCAGATAAGTATTTTTCTAAATTTACTCCGATGACTTTTATGAAGGATTTGAGTAGGGAAGATGTGGCGAGAATTCAAGAAATTATATTTAAATATCCTGCGTTTTCTGTTGTTTCCAGACCACAGAGAAAATATGAAGTTTCTACTTCGGGGAATTTGCTCGGGTATACCAACCAAGTAAATGCAGCTTACATCAAAAAAGACTCTCTATACTATCTTCCTGGGGATATAGCAGGGATGAGTGGTATAGAAAAAGCCTATGAAAAGGTACTCCGAGGTGAAAAAGGGATGAAATATATTCAGAAAGATATAAAACTTCGGAATATAGGTTCATATAAAAATGGAGAGCTGGACAAGGAGATGATTTCTGGGAAGGATTTGGTTTTGACAATAGACTACGACCTCCAAAGAATGGCTCAGGAAATGCTGGTAAATAAACGAGGTGCAATAGTAGCGATAGACCCAAATAATGGCGAAATCCTTGCTATGGCTACTGGGCCGGATATAGACCCAAATCTATTTACAGGTCCAGAAAAAACAAAAAATCTATACCGCCTGCAGATGGATAGCATGAATAAGCCGATGTTTGACCGCTCTATTCAGGCGGCTTATCCACCAGGTTCTACTTTTAAACTTGTTACAGCGCTTTCCGCTATGCAGATGGGCGTGATGACTCCTACTACGATTTTCCCTTGTGGTGGCGGGTTCAATGTTTCTGGGGTTAGAATCAAAGGGCACGGAGGTGCAGACCCTCTTATACCATCTATCCAAGTTTCTAGTAACTGTTATTTCTCTTATGCATATTTAGCAATGCTCAATAAATACCCAGGAAATCCAAGCAAAGGAGCAGATGAATGGGCAAAAATCATGCATAGTTTTGGACTGGGGCAGTTTTTAAATAACGATTTGGCTGTTGGGTCAAAGGGGCTGATACCAGACGGAAAATTTTATGAAAAGAAATATGGTAAAAATTGGAAACCTCTCCAAGCTGTGTTCAATGGGATGGGACAGGGCGAAATCCTTTTAACACCTATACAAATCGCTAATTTTACAGCCGCTATTGCGAATAGAGGTTGGTATTACACACCACATATTGTAAAATCTATTGACGGAAAACCTAATCCAGACAAGAGATTTAAAGTAAAAAATCAGACATTAGTAGACCCAAAATATTTTGAACCAGTGATAAGGGGAATGGAAGCAGTGGTTTTGAGGGGAACGGGACGAGCTTTGAAATCTAATGATTTTACTCAGTTGGCAAAAACGGGAACAGCACAAGTTCCACAGGGGAAGGATAATTCTATCTACACCATGATAGCACCAGCTGACAATCCTAAAATAGTAGTCGCAGCGGTGATGGAGCATGCTGGTTTTGGGGCAACTTGGGCGGGGCCTGCCTGTACGGTGATAGCTGAAAAATATCTTTTAGGAGAGCTGAAACGAGAGCATCTTTATAAAAGGCTGACAGGAGCGAGTTTCATGGCTGAATATAACAGACAATGGGTAGTTCATTTGAAAAAAATAGGAAAATACGAACCTCCTAAGCCAGACTCCCTTGCAATGAAAAAAATACAAGACAGTCTGAGACTGCTGAACGAGAAAAATAAAACAATAGATAATAAAAATAAACAAACTCAAAAAACACCATAATAGATATGAGATGGGCTAATGGATTAGACAAAATAGGGCTGCTGCTCTACATCCTTATCGTTTTGTTTGGTATCGCTAATGTGTATAGTGTAAGTACGGATAGCGGTATAAAACAGGCGGTTTGGTTTGGTATCTCATTGTTTGTTATGATGATGATTTTGTTTGTCCGTGGAAGTGTTTTTGAGAGTTTGGCGCCATTTTTTTACATTGTTGCAGTTGTTTTGCTGGTTGGACTTTTCCCTTTAGGGAAAGAAATCAACGGACAGAGGAACTGGTATGTATTTGGGCCGATAAGTTTACAGCCAGTGGAATTTGTGAAAATAGCCATTGCGCTTATGATGTCTTCTTATGTAGGAAATCCTGATTTCAGCATTAAAAACGGAAGGTCGTTATTCACAGCCTTTGCTATCATTGGTATTCCTGGGCTTTTAGTATTATTACAACCAGATGTCGGTTCTTTGATGGTTTTCATGGCGTTTGTCATTGCTCTGTATCGTGAGGGGTTGAGTGGGTGGCTCTTTACAGCTGGTTTTTCAGTGGTAGGGATATTTTTAGTGTCATTGGTTTTTGAACCTTTATATGTCGTAAGTGTAGTCGTACTTTTGATATTGCTGGGAGTTTATTTTAGTGGAATTAAGTTCAGTTTTAGTACGATTTTTACGCTTGTGGTAAGTATTGTTTTACTAGCGGGAATAAGTTTTGGTGCACCTAAAGTAATGGAAAAACTCCCAAAACACCAGAGGGAAAGGATAGAGGTTTTGTTCAAAGGAGAAAAAGCGTTCCGTGATACAGCGGGATACAATTTGCTTTACTCTAAAACAGCGATAGGTTCTGGCGGACTTCTTGGGAAGGGCTATAAGGAAGGCTCTGTTACTCAGGGGCATTTCGTGCCAGAGCAGCGTACAGATTATATTTTCTGTACTGTCGGTGAGGAATGGGGCTTCATGGGAAGTTCTGTTTTGGTTCTTCTTTATGCGGTGTATATAGGACGGATTTATTTCTTGGCAGAACGCCAAAAGCCTGTATTCAATAGAGTTTTCGGATATTGTTTTGCATCGATTTTGATGATGCATTTTGCTATAAATGTAGGAATGGTTATGGGGCTGTTCCCTACGGTGGGGATTCCGCTGCCTTATTTCAGTTATGGGGGAAGTTCCCTTTTGGCGTTTTCTATAATGACCGCTATGTTTTTTAGGCTAAACTATGAGGATAGAAATAGTTTGATTTAAAAAACAAGAATATTTTCTAAAATTTTTATAAAGGGTATTTTTTTAGGGGGGTGTTAATGAGAAAAATAATATTTTTATTAACTTTGCCCCATAAAAACATATACTTATGTCAATATTAAGGTTTAGTGCGTTAGAAAAACTGCCTTTTATCAATTATAGAAAAGATAATTTTGTGGAAACTCCGCCCAAATTATCAGAATTATTTTGTGAAAATGTATTTTCCGAAGAGAAAATGCGAGAGTTCTTGACCAAAGAGGCCTTCACAGCTGTGATGGATGCCATAAAGAACGGAACTAAAATCCAAAGGTCAGTAGCAGACCAAGTGGCTCTCGGTATGAAAAACTGGGCGATGACCAAAGGCGTTACTCACTACACGCATTGGTTTCAGCCATTGACAGGAACTACTGCGGAAAAGCATGATACCTTTTTCACGCCGATAGGTGAGGGCAAAGCTATGGAGCGCTTTAACGGAGCGAACCTTATTCAGCAGGAGCCAGATGCATCTTCTTTCCCTAATGGAGGAATTAGAAACACTTTTGAGGCGAGAGGCTATACCGCTTGGGATCCTACTTCTCCAGCGTTTATTATGGGAACTACCCTTTGTATTCCTTCTATTTTTATTTCCTATACAGGCGAAACATTGGATTACAAAGCTCCGCTTCTGAGAGCATTACACGCTGTGGATGAGGCGGCTACGGAAGTTTGTCAGTATTTTGATAAAAATGTAACCAAAGTTACAGCTACACTTGGTTGGGAACAGGAATATTTCCTTGTAGATTCGGCGCTTTTTAAGACCAGACCAGACCTTTTGATGACGGGAAAAACCCTTTTGGGACACTCACCAGCGAAGGGACAGCAGCTGGAAGACCATTATTTTGGTTCTATCCCTACCCGTGTGATGAATTTCATGAAGGAATTAGAGATAGAATGCGTGAAACTGGGCATTCCAGTATCTACAAGGCATAATGAAAATGCACCAAATCAATATGAACTTGCGCCAATGTTTGAGGAAGCGAATGTGGCAGTTGACCACAATTCCCTATTGATGGATCTTATGGCGAGAATAGCGCACAAGCACCATTTTCATATACTTTTCCATGAAAAACCATTTGCGGGAGTCAATGGAAGCGGTAAGCATAACAACTGGTCGCTCTCTACCAATACAGGCGAAAACCTGCTGAGCCCTGGGAAAAACCCGAAAAAAAATCTTCAGTTTTTGACATTTTTTGTAAATGTGATTAAGGCGGTGAACGAATATGCAGACCTTCTTCGTGCAGGGATTGCCACTGCGGGGAATGACTATCGTCTTGGAGCGAATGAAGCGCCGCCAGCGATTATTTCTGTGTTTATCGGTTCTCAGCTTTATGGAGTTTTGGAGGAATTGGAAAAAGTGAGCGAGGGGAAACTCAGTGCTGATGAAAAATATGATTTAAAACTAAATGTAGTCGGCAAAATCCCTGAAATTCTGCTCGATAACACGGATAGAAACCGAACTTCGCCATTTGCTTTCACAGGAAATAAATTTGAGATACGAGCGGTCGGTTCTTCGGCGAACTGTGCAGAGGCGATGACCATCATGAATTCCATCATGGCAAAACAGCTTCGTGTCTTTAAAAAGGAAGTAGATGCTTTGATAGAAGAAAAAGGACTGAAAAAAGATGAGGCTATTTTTAATGTACTGAGAGAATACATTAAGCAGTCTAAAAATATAATGTTCGAAGGGGACGGCTACTCCGAAGACTGGGTGAAAGAAGCTAAAAAACGAGGACTCAGCAACCTAAAAACCACACCAGAGGCTTTAAAAAGAGAACTAGACCCAAAATTCATCAGTATGTATGAAGAAATGGGAATCTACACCCAGCGTGAAATAGAGGCAAGAAACGAAATCAAGTTAGAGAAATACAGCAATATAGTAGGAATAGAGGCGAAAGTGCTGGCAGATGTGGCGAGAAACCACATCATTCCATCGGCGTTGAAATATCAAAATAGACTGATAGACAATGTGAAAGGTCTGAAAGAAATTTACGGCGAAATAGACTTTAAGCCTTTGGCGAAAGAGCAGATGAATCTGATAGAGAGGATTTCTCATAATGTCCACCAGATAAAAATAGGCGTGGATGAACTTTTGGAAGCGAAACAAAAAGCCCAATCTATAAAGGATAATCAAAAACAAGCAGAAGCATTTTGTCAGGAAGTGAAGCCGCTTTTCTCAAAAATACGAGAAGCATCAGATGCACTAGAAATGATGGTGGATGATGAGCTTTGGCCGATGACCAAATACCGCGAACTGCTTTTTACGAAATAAATAAACGCTCAGTGCAAGGTTTTGTGCTGAGTTTTTTTAATAAAAATATAAAAACATGAATCAGAGAGAAAAACAATTACAATTTCATAAAAATTTGGCGACAGGGCTTCTTGTCTTGATGTTTGTCATCTACATAAGTATGGTGTTTTTGCAGAAAAAATATCCCGAACTGTCCTTTATAGGCTATGTGAAGGCTTTTTCGGAGGCCGCTATGGTGGGAGCTCTTGCCGACTGGTTTGCGGTAACGGCATTATTCCAAAAGCCAATGGGACTACCCATTCCACACACCAATTTGATAGAAGAACGAAAGGCGGATATTGGGAATAATTTAGGAGGATTTGTTGTAGAGAATTTTTTAAAACCAAAGCAGATCCGTTCTCATATTGAGAATATTATGGTATCTAAATACATGGTAGAATGGCTTTCCAAAGAAACCACTCCTGAAAAAATAGAAAACATCATAAAGGGAATGTCCCTCAATGTGAGAGGTAGCCAAATGCTTGTAGAATTTTTGGACAAAGGAAAACATCAGGAATTATTTAACCAACTTTTTGAGAAAATAGAAATTTATATCTCTGAAAACCAAAATGTGGTTCGACGAGAAATAGACAATCAGTTTCCGCCGCTTATTCCATCTTTTATTAGAGAAGCGATTTCGCAAAAAGTGGTGGATGGTTTGCAGGAATTTGTAATGAAAATTACCAGAGATGAGGCGCATTCTGTAAGGCGAGAAATGACAGCACAGCTCTATGATTTTGCTGAAAAACTGAATTCTTCCGAATGGGAAAATAAAATCACAAAACTCTTGCAGGATAATGTAAATAAGCAGATTAGCGAATTTAAAACCAATGAAGAGTTTCAGAAAAAGCTGGATACATGGTTTCAGAAGACAGCTTATAGATTTGCATTGAGAAATAAAACAAAAATAGGAGATTTTATCAGTGATACGGTGAAAAACTGGGAAGGCAAGGAGCTGAGCCAGAAGCTGGAAATGGAAGTAGGGAAAGATTTGCAGTTTATTCGAATCAATGGGACTTTGGTAGGAGGTATGGTAGGTCTCGTGATCTATGCTCTTACACAGCTTTTGTAGAAAAAACAAATCGGATATCCTTGGATATCCGATTTCGTCTAAAATAAATAAAATATAATGAAAAAACTAAAACTACTTTGGTTCTAACACACAGAATGGGATAATAATCTCTTCTAGGGAAATCCCTCCGTGCTGATAGGTGTCTTTGTAATAATTCACAAAATGGTTGTAATTTTTAGGGTAAGCAAAGAATAAATTATTCTTCGCAAAGATATATTTACTGCTCACATTTCCTTTCGGAAGGAATAGCTTTTCAGGATTGGTAATCGCCCAGACATCTTTGTCTTCATAGGTTAGACTTTTTCCTGTTTTATATCTTATGTTGGTAGAGGTTTCTCTATCACCCACCACTTTGCTTGGTTTTCTTACATAAATCATTCCGTGGTCAGTCGTTATCACTAGCTTGAAGCCGTTCTCTGCTGCCAGTTTGATGATTTTGATAAGAGATGAATTTTCAAACCAATTGTATGTTAATGAACGGAATGTTTTATCATCTCTAATTAGCTGATCTACAATGGTATTATCGGTTTTCGCATGAGAGAGAATGTCTATAAAGTTATAAACAATCACCAATAAATCATTGTTTTTGTGCTGATTAAAATCTTCTAATATTTTTCGCTCAAAATCAGCGTTTAATATCTTAATATATTTTGAACTTTTCCCTTGCAGACCTAGTCTTTTCATTTGGTCTTTTAGGAAATCAAATTCAAATTCATTTTTGTTCCCATCTTCATTGTCATTGAACCATTTATCTGGAAATCTTTTTTCTATTTCCAAAGGCAGTAGTCCTGCGAAGAAAGAATTTCTAGCATACTGAGTCGCTGTTGGCAAGATGCTGTACAAATACTCCTCCGAAGTTTTATTGTAAAACTTAGTGAAAAGCGGTTCTACTACTTTCCATTGGTCATATCTCAGATTATCTATCACCAAAAGAAGAACTTTGTCTTTCTCTACCTCTGGTTTTACTTTTTCCTTGAACAGGGTGTGGTTCATCAGAGGCTTGTCGTTTGAGTTAAGCCAATGTTCGTAGTTGTTTTCTATGAATTTAGCAAATTGGATATTTGCTTCTTCTTTTTGATTTTGAAGCAATTCCGAAAACTCACTATCAAAAACCTTATCAAACTTTATCTCCCAATTCAGGATTTTCTTATAATATTCTGCCCAATCTTCATAATTATGAAGATTGGAAAGTTCCATACTCAGATTTCTGAACTCTTGTTGGTATTCAGAAATGGTCTGCTGTTCTACTAAAGTATCTTGTTCAAGATTTTTCTTTAATGAAAGTAGAACTTGATTTGGGTTCACTGGTTTTAGAATATAATCTGCAATTTGTGAACCTATGGCCTGCTCCATGATGTGCTCCTCTTCATTTTTCGTTACCATCACTATTTTGATGGAGCTGTCCAAGTTTTTAATCATCGGAATGGCTTCTAAGCCAGATATGCCAGGCATACTTTCGTCAAGAAGAACGAGTGCGAAACTGTTTTCTTCTATCAGTTCCAAGGCCTCATTCACATTGTTGATAGGAGTAACACTGTAACCTTTGCTTTCTAAGAAAACAATGTGCGGTTTCAGCATCTCTATCTCATCATCTACCCAAAGTATTTTTGACATGATTTTTTCCACTAATTTTCTGTTTTCAAAAGTATGGAGAAAAAATATTAAAATTATACCAACGAAATGTTAATGTTTGGTTAAAGTTTTTTTATAATTTTACACGATAAAATCTTTTTATGGCTAATAAGTTGAAAATCATCAATGATCCTGTTCATGGATTTATAAAAATCCCATATGAAATTATTTTTGATATCATGGAGCATCGCTGTTTTCAGAGATTGAGAAGGATTTCTCAAACGGGACTGCTGAGTTTGATTTTCCCAGGAGCTACCCACACTCGTTTTCATCATGCGATAGGCGCGATGCATTTGATGTTTAATGCATTAGAAATTCTGAAACAAAAAGGTGTGAAAATTTCTACGGAAGAAGAAAAGGGAGCAATGCTGGCTGTCTTGCTTCATGATGTGGGACATGGGCCTTTTTCGCATGCTTTGGAGAATATACTGATGGACAACTGGCATCACGAAAAACTTTCCCTTCTTCTGATGGAGCAGCTGAACGAGGAGTTTTCAGGTGAACTTACGATTGCGATACAGATGTTTCAGGGAAAATATCATCGTAAATTTTTTAATCAATTGATTTCCTCACAGCTTGATGTGGACAGGCTCGATTATCTCAAAAGAGACAGCTTCTACACGGGAGTTTCGGAAGGGAATATCAATACACAGCGGATTTTATCAACGCTGAATGTCCTTGACGATGAGCTGGTTTTGGATGAAAAAGGAATTTATTCTATTGAGCATTATCTTGTGGCAAGGATGTTCATGTATTGGCAGGTTTATTATCATAAAGCAGCGGTGTTGGCAGAAAATTTATTGATAAAAATAATGAACAGAGCCAAAACATTGGTTTCGCAAAATGTGAAAGTAGAAGCTTCCGAAAACCTTAAATATTTCTTGTACAGAGAGAGCTCCACAGATGCTACGGAGGAAGATATAGCGAGATTTATGGAGCTGGATGATACGGATGTGTTACAGGCTATAAAATCATGGAAAAATCATGAAGATTTTGTGCTTTCGTATCTTTGTAAAACGGTTATTAACAGGAAGTTTCCTAAAATTATTTACTCTTCTACGCCTTTTTCGGATGATTTGGTGCAGGAGAAAATAAGGGAAACTAATTTGCATTTTGGGATAGAAAATGGAGATTTATTGGTGGATAATATTGAAAGAAACCTGCTGCCTTATGATAAAACTAAACAACCTATCTATCTCCTGAGAAATGATATGGAAAAAGTAGCATTGGAACAGGCAGGAAGTCAGATTTTATCGATGAATATCAATGAAAAAACAACGAGATATATTTTGTCCTTTCCAAAGGAGATTTCATGATTTTTTATGTTAAAAATATAAACAAATATAAATTTTTATTATACTAATAGGATTTTTCTTATCTTTGCACGATTATGGAGTTTACAGCTGCTGAAATTGCTGGTCTTATCAAAGGAAAAGTAATTGGAGACCAAGGAATAAAAGTTCATGGATTTTCCCCTATAGAAGAGGGAAGGCATGGACATTTGTCTTTTATTGCAAATGAAAAATTTGCACATTTTCTACACTCTACGGAGAGTTCTGTGCTTATTGTTTCAAAAAATCTTTTGAAAGAAGAAAATTATAGGCCAGTCATCATAGAAGTGGAAGATGCATATCTTGCATTTCAGGTTTTGATGAACCTTTATCAGCAGATGACCGAAAAGAAAAAAGGAATAGAAGAGCAGAGTTTCATTCATGAAACGGCTGTTTTGGGAGAGGAGGTTTATGTAGGTGCGTTCACTTATATTTCAGAAAAAGCGGTAATTGGCGATGGCGTTCAGCTTGCTCCACAGGTTTTCATTGGTAAAAATGTGAAAATCGGTAAAAACTCTAAAATAGACAGCGGTGCGAAAATCTATGATGGCTGTATCATTGGCGAAAATTGTGTTATCCATTCTAATACTGTGGTAGGTGGAGATGGATTTGGTTTTCAGCCTACACCGAATGGATATGACAAAATCCCACAGCTGGGAAATGTAATCATAGAAAATAATGTAGAAATAGGCTCTAACTGTAGTATTGACAGAGCTACCATAGGTTCTACCATTATAGGAGAAGGGACTAAAATAGACAATCTTATCCAAATCGCACACAATGTAAAAATTGGAAAAAACAATGTGATTGCTGCGCAGGCAGGAATTGCAGGTTCTACTACCATTGGAAACTGGAATATGATCGGTGGTCAAGTGGGAATTGTAGGGCATATCAATATAGGAAATCAAGTAAAAATACAAGCACAGAGCGGTGTGAATAAAAATGTAAAAGATGGCGAGGCTCTGTATGGAGCGCCAGCCATAGATGCGGGAGACTATCGAAGAAACTATGTGCATTTCAGAAATTTGACAGAAATAGTAAAAAGGATAAATCAATTAGAAAATAACTCAAAAGATAAAACTAATGAGTGATAAACAAAAAACTTTAAAAGGAGAAGTTTCCCTATCAGGAATAGGTCTTCACACAGGAAAAGAAGTAACCCTAACCATTAAACCTGCTAAGGAAAATACAGGCTATGTGTTCGTAAGAACAGACTTAGAGGGAAATCCACAGATAGAAGCAGATGCTAACTATGTGGTTTCTACTGATAGAGGAACGACATTAGAAAAATCAGGAGTTAAAATCTACACATGTGAGCATGTTTTGGCGGCGTTAGTGGGGATGGATGTAGATAATGCTGTCTTGGAGATGAATAGTGCAGAGCCTCCTATTATGGATGGTTCGTCCAAGTTTTTTGTGGAAGCTATAGAGAAAGCAGGAGTGGTGGAGCAGGAGCAGCCAAGAGAGTATTTCGCTGTTACAGAGGTTGTTAGTTTCACTGACCCACAGACTGGTTCTGAGATTACCATTATCCCAGCGGATACTTATGAAGTAACTACGATGGTGGATTTTGGGACTAATGTTTTAGGAACTCAGAATGCTGTTTTGAAAAATATTTCTGATTTTAAAAATGAAATTTCTTCTGCTAGAACATTTAGTTTTTTACATGAATTAGAAATGCTTTTGGATGCAGGTCTAATCAAAGGTGGAGATATTTCTAATGCGATTGTTTATGTAGATAAAGAATTGACTCCTGAAACAGCTGAAAAACTTAAAAAAGCTTTTGGAAAAGATGATGTTTCCATTCAGCCAAATGGAGTTTTGAATAACTTGACTTTAAACTATCCAAACGAGGCAGCTCGTCATAAATTATTGGATGTTATCGGTGACTTGGTATTGACAGGAGTAAGATTAAAAGGAAAGGTAATTGCTAATAAACCAGGACATTACATAAATACAGAGTTTGCTAAAAAACTAAATAAAATATACAAAGCTCAAAAGAAGAAAAATGTTCCAAATTTTGATTTGAG
>JABCOA020000029.1 GCA_013333875.2 Flavobacteriaceae bacterium
CCTAAATAATATTTTATAATATCATCTGGTGATATATCATCTTCTTGTAAATATTTTTTACTATAAAAAGTTAATACATTGCTATTATCTGTATTTTTCACTATCAAAAATCCATATTTTTCGCTTTCTAATGTGCAGTCATCTATCATTTTATAATCTTCGTCATTTTCCTCAATAAAGCATTTTATATTTTCAAAAGACATTCTAAATAAATTTACTTCTTGAAAGAAAACATCATTTTCTACTTCAATAGTTCTAATATAATCGCCCGTTTCACTAAATACAATAAAAATCCCTCTTGCAGGGATATACAATGACAAATACTTTTTATCCAGCTCTTCTTTAACTCCTGTGATAAAATTTTCTTTGACTAATCTTTTGATTTCTTCTATGGTATTCCGAAATAAAAACTCTCCTACCGATATAAAAGGGATAAATTCCATAATTTTCAAAAGTTTATATTTTTATAGTGTCTCTTACATAGATTTCACTCGCTCCCATTTCTCCATTTTTAGTTTGGGATAATTCAAAAAAAACTCCTGAAACCAAAATATTGTTTTTATTAGGAACCGAAAATTCACATTGAAATTTATTATCAGAATTTACCCACTCACATTCGCTGCTGATAATTTCTTTATTTTTCTCAATATCATATACAGAATATAGAAAATTAGCTTTTGTCTCCACAATATCTTCGCTTTTGGGCACATAAAAAGAATAGGAAACCTTGTCTTTATCAGATTTTAAAGTATAGTATTTGCTTTTATAAACATCCAGTTTAGAGTCATTAAAAACCTTATATTGATTTGCAAATACTTTCTTATTGACTATTCTATATTCTACCATCGCTACTTTTTTACCATTGGCATCGGCTACTTCCCACCAATCTATCTTCTCATCATTTTGAGTCAAATAGCCCGTTACCAGCAGGGAATTTACCAATCCTCTTATTCTATAAGTGGAATCATTCAGCTTTGTTTTTTCTGTTTTCTTAAGTTTATCAATATCCGTTATTTCCAAAAAGAAATCTTGAGAATTTATAGTTGTTTTTTCTTCCGATTGGTCTTTTTTACAACAAGATAATGTAAGTAGAAAAATGATATAAATATATTTTTTCATAGAAATTATTTCAAAGTTTAACACTAAAACCTAATACCCATCACTATTTTTGTCTATGTAGTAGTTCTTTCCGTTTATATTTACTTTTTTGCATAAAGACCGCAGGAATTTCAGCATTCCCTTGTAGAAGTCTTTTAATTCTTCACTCGCTTTGTATTCTATGGAGTAATCGTCTTTATCCAAAAACCGAGCATAATGTCCTACATATGTACTTTTCATTTTTACTGCAGCATCATCTGCCCATCCACGATACAAAGCCAAATCAATATACGGCCCGCCTACTCTCTGAACTATATAATAATTAGGAGGAGCCATAAGTTCATTCTCGTTTACCCACAAATCCCTTTCTTGAAATTTTTTAGAAATGATATAAAATCTGACTGTTTTAGTTTCTATATATTCCATAAACTGATTTACATCTTTTACAATCTCATATTCTGGCTTGCTATAGTGTAAATTAGGAACTAATTCCCCTCCTTGTGATTGTATAAAATCAAATAAAAGTTCTCTCGAATGGTCAGTTAAATAAAAATTAGTATCTGGCATATTGTTTCTTTTTGTTATTTATATTTTTTTTAATTCCTGCGAAATTTCTTTGGAAAATGTAGCTATTCCATTTAAATCTGTCTGAAACGAAAAATTAATAGAATTCATATAGCTTTCATCATACATTTTTCCCTCTACGGCGATAGTTCCTATATCATTGATACTGAAAACTATCTCTATCGTTTCATCTATATTTTGAAAGAAAAATTTTCTTATTTTACATTCGCACAAATCCTTTAAATTCCTCGTTAATTCCTCTAAATAAGACCTTTCAATATCCAAATTCTCTTCAGAAACCATAGTTTCCGTAGAAATACGCACCTTCATTTTGACGAAAACAGGCTCTTCTTTATTCAGCCTGACTATATCCGAAAATTTTATTCTGTCTTTTCCTTGGTTATCCTTTAAAATCATACTAAATTACTTTTAATACACTGATTATCATCTATATCTAAAATCCCGATATACTTCGTTTTCTATCTTTCCGTTTTTTAAAATATAGAAATAGTCGTATGTTTCATCAACATCTTCATCAATTTCTTCATCAATTTCTTCATCATCATTTCCTACCCTTTTAGGATAAGACTTGTATTCTTTATTGTATTTTATTTTTATTATATCCTTTATTTGGTCTATTTTTTTAGGAAAAGCGTAGAAAAAAATTTTAAACCCATCCATTTCCGTTTGTCCTATACAATGCTCCTCAAAACCATCCAATTTTTCAAAAGAATACAGCTCTACTTTTATGCGATTCTTTTCCTGCACAAAAGCCACAGACAGAGTATCATTTTTACTGGTGCCTATGCTGGCGCCTTCCCGCTCATAAAATGCTCTAATAATAGATTTAAATTCTTCCTTTTTTATCTCTATATTATTAGGATTTTTTTCACAGCTCATCAGCAATAAAACAAATAGTATAATTATTCTTTTCATATTATTTCTTTTTAATTTTTGTTTTTTATTATAATTTAAAATATTACCAAAATCATTGTTTTTTATATATTCCAGCTGTATCTAAAAAAATGATCATTCTATATTCGCCAGAATCTCCTCCTTTTGTTATAAATTTATACAATTTATTTCGTTCTAAATTTATTTTTTCTTCCTCTTTATAATTGATAAAACCATTTTTTTCATAATATCTCTCTATTACATATTCAGAAGGAATGTTATCTAAACAAAAATTTTTAGATGGCTTTCTATTTTTTCTCTTTTGAATAACATAAATTATATTATCTGTTTCTGATTTATTTCTATATAGTTTATCGGTTATTCCCTATAATACAGCCTTTATCATCTATCCTAAAAAGATTTGATTCACAAGAAACTAAAAACATCAATATAAGCATTAACAAATAACTATTCTTCAGCTTTTTCATATTCTGTTTTTTATAATATATATTATTTCTTTTTTTGTTATAATTTGAAATATTACCAATATTACTCTTCAGATCTGTAAAAGTTTAAAACTTCTCCTGTATTCTTATTTATATTAATATATGCTTTACAAAATCTACAATTTAATTTTATTACTGTTTTCCAGACTTTTTCATTTGCTATTAAACTTATTTGATATGGTTTAAGCTCTTCTGCATCAACAGAATATCGTTTATTTATCAATATATCAATATATTTTATTAGTGTCTCTTCATCAGGTATTACATCTGTTCCATACCGTTCTATTATTGTGCAAGGCAACTCATCTATTCGTCTTTTTTTATCATTGCAGGGTTTATTCTTTCCTTGCTGTGCTAATAATAATGCTGGTAACATACATATTAATAATAAAAATTTCTTTTTCATTATGATTATCTTTAGTTTATTCTTTTTTATTCCTTTGGCAATTTAGGATATTTATAACTCTCACTAATCCAATCCGAGTAATAATTGTATAAAACATATAATAGCTACCATTATTCCTATAATGACCACTCCCCATGCTCGGATTAAAACAAATTCAGACCTATTTTCTCTTTTATCTTTTATGATCATTTTATATGTTGCATAAGCCAATATAATCCCACTTATTCCAAGTTTAATTCTTGTATCCATTATTATTTTCTATACCTTTTTCATTACAAATATTTATTTCAAAAAAACTCCCATAAAAGCCCAAAAACAAGCCTTGTGCAATTTACAGAAATTTTAATTTGGTTTTAAAGCGCTTTTGTATCGTTTTTTGTTTATCTTTGTCTTGTTTAACATTTAAAATTAAAGCAAATGGACACTAACGAACTAAAACAAAAATTCCAAGAACAAATAGAAAACACTAAAAAAGAACTAGAAATCCTAAAAGGTAAAGCAGAAGAACTTTCTGGTGATGCCAAAGCAGAACTGGAAGAAAAAAGCAAACTTTTAGAAGAGAAATTAGAAGAAGCCGAAGGAAAATGGGATGAAATAAAAGACCTTGCAGAAGATAAATTAGATGATTTAAAATCTGACCTCAGCGAATTCTGGGATTCCGCAAAATCTAAATTAGATGATTTGTTCTAACATCAGAAAACAAAAAAACACCTCCTTTTCAGAGGTGTTTTTCTTTTTTATAATGTGTGATTTCCCTACTTAAAATACTCCACACCATTCCTGAAAATATTGTGGTAGTTGGCAGTTGGGATATTTTTGAGTAGTCCTTCCGCGAAGCGCTCTGGATGCCCCATTCTTCCGAAGATTTTTCCGCTTCGGCTGGTAATTCCTTCTATTCCAAAAAGCGAATTATTTGGATTATACGGCATTCCGTGAGCTATTTTCCCTTCAAAATCAATATATTGGGTAGCTATCTGCCCATTTTTATAGAGTTCTGTCAGCACCTCTTCACTCGCCATGAAACGCCCCTCTCCGTGGGAAATCGGGATGGTATACACCTCGTTTTTCATGCCTTTCAGCCACGGCGAATCATCATTCACCACCTTCACATCCACCATTTGGGAAATATGGCGCCCTATCGCGTTGTGAGCGAGCGTAGGCGAGTTTTCATCCAAATCCCTTATCTCCCCATACGGCAGAAGTCCAGATTTTACCAAGGCTTGGAAGCCGTTACATATCCCCAGAATCATCCCGTCACGCTCCAAAAGGCGATGAACAGCAGACTTCATTTGTTCGTTTTTAAGAACATTGACAATGAATTTCGCTGAACCATCAGGCTCATCCCCTGCGGAAAATCCTCCTGAGAAAACAAGAATTTGAGACTGGTCTATTTCCTTTATCCATGCCTCTATACTCTCCTCCAAAAGACTTTTGGTAAGGTTAATGAGCGGCAACGAAGTCACTTCTGCTCCCTCTTTTCGGAAAGCATTTTGGGTTTCGTATTCGCAGTTCGTTCCTAGGAAAATCGGCGCGAAAACCCTTGGTTTTGCGATATTATGTTTCTTGATAATGATATTTTTAGGACTCGTAGAATTCAGCTTTTCATCGATGTTGATTTCTATTCTGTCTGGCTCGGCAGTTGGGAAAAGATTTTCAAAAGTCTGCGTATAAGCCGAAAGCAATTTTCCAAGGTCAAACGCTTTTTTATTGATAACCAAAGTTTTTCCTTCGGTCACTTTTCCTATTTTATGAAACTGGGAATGAGCCAGTTCCGTTTTACTTTCGATGATAAAACCACCGATGTTTTTCTCTAAAATCTGACTTTCAGCAAGTTCCACCTCTGCACCGAGATGATTTCCAAAACACATTTTTGCCAATGAAACTGCCGCTCCACCGTCTTTTATGGTCTTTACAGAAACGATGTTTCCTGCTTTTATCTGCTGATGAACGAAATCAAAAACCTCTTTCAAAGTTTCATAATCTGGCAGTCCATTTTCTTTATTTTGATGATAAAAATGGTAAATATTATTTCCAACTTCCTTAAATTCTGGCGAAATAATATGCTTTTTCTGCCCATCTGCACAAGCGAAGGAAATTAATGTCGGTGGTACATTCAGATTTTGGTAAGTTCCACTCATAGAGTCCTTTCCTCCGATGGCAGCCAGCCCAAAATTCATCTGTGCATCATAAGCCCCAAGTAGTGATGCCAGCGGTTTGCCCCATTTTTCTGGGTTTTGACCTAATTTTTCGAAATATTCCTGAAAGCTCAATCGGATTTTTCTATAATCGCCGCCCATAGCTACGATTTTTGCCACGGACTCCACCACAGCATCTGCTGCACCTATCAGAGAGTTTTGTGAAGATATTTCGGCATCAAAGCCCCACGCTGCCAGAGATACCGTTTCCACATTTTTCGCGTTCAAAACAGGCAGCGTCTGCACACTTCCCTCCATCTCGGTAATCTGGTGTTTTCCGCCCAAAGGCATAGCCACCGTAGTCGCACCGACTGAAGAATCAAACATCTCCAACAAGCCTTTTTGAGAGGCTGTATTTTTATCCGAAAGTATCTTGATGAGGTTTTCTTCATTAAATATTTCTGACTGATTTTCAAGTTTTTGAAGATGAGAAATTTCGGCATTTTGAGATTTTGCACAGCCGTTGGAATTTAGAAACTCTCGGCTCAAATCTACTATTTTAGCTCCTTTCCAGAACATTTGCATTCTGCCCGAATCGGTAACTTTCGCTACCTCCACGGCTTTTATATTTTCTCTTTCACAGAAATGGATAAACTGGTCTTTATCCTTGGCATCCACCACCACTGCGATACGCTCCTGCGATTCGGAAATAGCAAGTTCTGTTCCGTTCAGCCCTTCATATTTTAAAGGTAAAATATCCAAATCTATCTCCAAAGAATCGGCAATTTCACCGATAGCCACAGAAACTCCACCCGCTCCGAAGTCATTAGATTTCTTTATCAAAGTGGTAACTTCTGGGTTACGGAAAAGCCTTTGGATTTTTCTTTCCTCCACGGCATTCCCTTTTTGGACTTCGGTAGAAAGCGTATGTATAGAGGTCTCGTCCTGCTCCTTGGAAGAACCTGTAGCGCCGCCTACGCCATCTCGCCCTGTGGCACCGCCAAGTAAAATCACG
>JABCOA020000030.1 GCA_013333875.2 Flavobacteriaceae bacterium
CTTAGAGGAGACAACCGTCTATCGTATCAGTAAAGAAGACCTTATTTCTCTTTATGCTGAACATCACAACTTTGAAACTTTCGGACGCTTAATGGCAGAACAAATCCTACAACGAGCTACCGATACCGCTATGTACCTCGCTGCCGATAAACCCGAAGAACGCTTTCAGCATCTGTTGCACTCACGCCCTGAACTCTTTCAGCGAGTACCGCAGAAGTACATTGCCAATCTACTGGGTATCAGCCCCGAAAGTTTAAGCCGATTGCAAAAACGTATGCACAATAAAAAATCTTAACTTAAGTCAACGAGTGAGGAGCCTCATTGCGCCGTACCTTTGCCCCAAATTAAAAAAAGAACGCGTAATGAAAACACTCAATGATTATCAAATCGCCTTAGACGATGTAATGGAATTCATCGACAACGACCTTTTACAAGCCAAACTTCCTGAAGTAGAAGCTGATTACAAGGCAAACCCTTCCTTGCTGAACAAAGTGCGCTTAGGGATTATTTATCACGAAGTAGCCTTAAATTTAGGCTTTTTTAGCAAGCAGTACAAAGGTTATGCACAAAAGAGTCTTACGATTTTATCAGAATGCGAAGCCAACCCCAAAACACCTGAGGCGTTACAACCTTTTATCCTTTCTTACGAGGCTTCGGCAATGGCTTTGGTAGCCGGCGAAACTTTCAAGCTGTCACTTATCGGCAAGTGTTTTAAACTCTTTGAAACAGCTATTAAAAAATACGGAGAGGTGCACTATCTACCTGAATTTATGCGTGGTAGTGTAGCCGAGAATTTACCTTGGTTTTATTTCAGCAAGCGTGCTTTAGCTAAAATCGACTTTGAAAATATTATCCGAAAGGAGGCTCAAAATCCCGAGTACGCTTCGTGGAAGATAATGAGTTTTGTGTATTGGGCGTGGGCAAAGCAACACCCTCAGCGCAAATACCGCGCGCAAGCCCTTGCCTATCTACAAAAAGCGATAGAGCTTGACCCTCATTATTTAGCAGGGCGCAAACGATCAGAAGAGCTGATGGCACAATTTACTAATTAGAAACTAATGATTATTAATTGATATTTTTTGTACTTTTGACATTGCTAAAAGCACAATGTTTGAACCATTTGTTTTACTCTATATTATGTAGGTTTAGATGGTGAAAACTCCATAGGTGACACCCAGCAAACTTACGAAATATATGATGAAGAAGGCAATCTTATTTCTGATTGTGGCGAATTAGAAGCCAGTGCTTATGAATACTTTCATGAGCGTAAATATGAAATTTAAATTCTTTAAAACAATTTAAATTTTCTCATCTGTTAATTAGTATCTTTGTTTCATATTAAAAATAAAAAATGACATCACTCATTACTCAAAAAGACCAAATCATCGCACAAATGCGTGCAGAACTCTCAGCAACCGTCGAGGAAGACCGTTATTATACAGAAGCAAATATAACCGATTGTAACGCTCATTTGGAGGCTTTCTTGGCAAAATTAGAAAAATCTAATCAAGTCACTGATAAGCAGACTTATCTTTCAGAAGCCATACAGACCCTTTGTGAGCAACTCTCCACCTTCAACGATCCCGAGGAAGAGGAAATGCCTGAGTATCTTTGGGGTTTTCTTTACAATGGTTATACGGTGGAACTTTCTAACTTTATCCGTGATGCTGCTTTGGCGTATAGTTTTGAGACACCAGCATCTACGGTAATTGCACTAAATAATTGCAGCGTGGAAATAGATGATTTTGATTGGTTTTCAGTAGTATTAGGAAATGAGGAAGATGAATTTGCATGTTTGGAATACGACCCTAAAACACATCAATATTTCTATGATGAAAACCCTTATGGAGACGCTTATCCTTTGCCTCTTTACAATGTGCAAGTAAATACCGATTATAGCGAATTATCCTTTGAAGTACTTTCAAAATGGAAAATAGAACGCTTTCAGTTCTTGGCTCAATATCCATCGGACAAGATATGGATTAAAGCTGTTTACGATCTTCACATCCAAAAAAACCTCTTAAATAGGCGAGAAAAACACTGGAGCACAATTACATTGGGAACAGAAAAAGGTAAATTATTTGAGCTAAGAACTACTCAATATGACAATGAAGGGCATATAATCCCTTCTGCTGAAGAAGGCGGCGGCTTTAGTGTATTTACTATGGGAATCAATGAAAAGAACCAATTACAAAGTCGCAATGAAGTTGCCGATACAAAGATTTTGTTTGAAAAAACATTCTTTAGAGATGCTCGCGAAGAAGAATGGCGACTCTATGAACTTCAAAATATCACTATACAAAACGGGATAGTAACCATCACTTCTACAGATGAGGTCATAACTCGTGACCAAAATTGGGAACTGATGAGAGGAAATATTGCTCCTATAAATCTAAGCTATGAACTCAAAAACAGCGACTTCGTATTGAATTTCATTCAAAAGGTTATAGAGACAATAAACTAATTATCATCGTTTGAATTTTATGAACTAAAAAGGAACAAACATGAAACAGAAATTGCGCAAATTGATTCATAAAGAAAAAGAGTATTTGTATAGAATAAATACAGCCTACAACACGAAAAAAGACAACACCTCTCTGCTCTCTGTGCGTATCTTTTTGGCAGGAGAAAAAAACACGCCTTTATGTATCGATTTCATCACTATTGAGGATAAATACATGGGGCAACCTCTGAATGGAAATATCAATTTACTGAACAAAAACACACAAACCAAAGAAACCATAAACCTCAACGAGCCCAAATATATCCCAAAACTGATTGACTGGGGAGAGGAGCAAGGCTGGAAAGGAGACAACAAAATCTCGCCACTAAACGGACTTCTTTTCTTGGAGCTTTTAGGGTATGATATTGCTCCCATACAAACCGATTGAAAAAGCCCACACTACTGATTAGTTTTAGTTATTTTCATTGTTAATTCATTGATTTTTATATCTTTGCGTTACAACATAAATGTATTGAAATCAATATTATTTTTATTATTTCCACTTTTTCTTTGGTATTAAACCTTTTTAAACAAAATTAAAATCAAGTTCTTATGAAACAATATAAAATCACAGATTTTACACAGGACAGCAACGACCCTACTTCTTATGATGGGACGGTGGTTGTTGGCGGAAAAGAATTAGGTGTGAGCATCATCCTAGAGGATGAAGGCGAAACTGAAAAGATAGAGCAACTGATGAACACCTTTTTCAGTGAGATAGACACCCTATCTCCAAAAGCAAAAGGATGTATTGCTAATGAATTTTTAGACCTCTACAATGACAACTGGCGTTTTGGCGATGATGACGAAGATGATCCCGATAAACCTGAGCTTACTAAAGAAGAATTTATGGAAGCCCTTAGCTTGCGAAGTTTCTTGTTTTACAGCGAGGATGTAGAAGTCTTCTTTGATGACAACGATATGTTCTTAGGACACTCACTTATCGCTTCAGATTTTGATGGGGAGAATTTCAATGATGCCCAAATGTTTGGTTAGAATAATTGATTGAAAATGACCTTAGAAACTATCATTATCCATTACAGAAATCGTTTAACCTCATTACCCGATGCCATACTTATAGGCGAAATCCCCGAAGGTGCTGAAAGTATTCCACAAAAAGTATCACAATACATAGCCCCTGTGCATAGTGCTTTTTTAAAGCTTTGTAATGGCGGGTCTTTTGGCGATATCATTCTGTGGAGCGTAGAGGAGCTGTTGGAAAACCAATATCGTGTCCCTGCAGATTTAAACCAAATTAAAATCAAGTTCTTATGAAACAATATAAAATTAAAGATTTTACACAGCACACTGATGATCCTACTTCTTATGATGGGACGGTGGTTATCAATGGAGAAGAATTAAGGGTGGAAATCATTCTTGAAGATGAAGGCGACACTGAAAAGATAGAACAGCAGATGAACACCTTTTTCAGTGAGATAGACTCCCTATCACAAAAAGCAAAAGAATGTATTGCTAATGAATTTTTAGACCTCTACAATGACAACTGGCGTTTTGGCGATGATGACAAGGATGATGAAGACAAACCTGAGCTTACTAAAGAACAATTTATAGAAGCCCTTAGCTTGCGAAGTTTCTTGTTTTACAGTGAGGATGTAGAAATTTTCTTTGATAATAATGATATATTCTTGGGACAATCACTTATCGCCTCAGATTTTGATGGTGAGAATTTTAATGATGCCGAAATATGCCCAACTATTTGGTTAGAATAATTGATTGAAAATGAGCTTAGAAACTATCATTACCCATTACAGAAATCGCTTAGCCTCATTACCTGATGCCATACTTATAGGCGAAATCCCCGAAGGTGCTGAAAGTATTCCCCCAGAGGTGTCACAATACATAGCCCCTGTACATAGTTCTTTTTTAAAGTTTTGCAATGGTGGATCTTTTGGCGATATCATTCTGTGGAGCGTAGAGGAACTGTTGGAAAACCAATATCGCATTCCTGCTGAACAGCCTTCTTGGTATGAAATAGGGCAGCTTTTGTACGAACCGATTTTCCTTGATAAACATACACAATGCGTGATATTTCCTACTGATGTCTATGAAAGGATTGAGGGCATAGAGGTTGATTTTGATACTTTTGTAAGAGAATATATTTTTGGGAGCAAATACAAAGAAAAAATTATAGGCTATGACAATGAGGATGATGATTGGTCAGTATTTTTAAGCAATTCTTCTGTAAGTTAAACTTTTATATAGATAAGCTACAATAAAGGTGTCAGCAGGAATGAAATACGAAGTAAAACAAATCTTAGAAATTATAGTATGAAATTTTGTAGAAAAGATTTAGGAAATAAAGAAAAGTATGATGAATTAAATGTTTTTCTGACAGAAAAGATTAATGAAAATCCTCTTGAAACAGCAAAAATAATTCTAAATATCGTTTTGAAATTTCGCCAATCATCAGTATTATATTCAGATAATATACTTTTTCTAGAGCATGTAGCCCAGTTTGCAACATTTCATAAAAATGATAAAAAAATTTTGGAAACCTGCATCAATGCAATTGGAGAGTTCGGCGGGTTATCAAAGGATGAAAATTGTAAATGGTTTTGCTTTAATTTTTTAAAGTCCTTTAAAAACGATGAGGATAAAAAAATAAAGTATGTAGCAAATCTACTTACTATCTCTCTATACCCAGATTTTTTCATGCAAGAGCCTGACTTTTTTGAAGATGCTATGCACATATCCACCCTCGCTCCAAGAGAACATACAATGAAAGCTTTTGCAATTTTTATAAGCACAGAAATAAATAACATTCAAAAAGAAGACCTGAGTAATTCTTTGAAAATATTTGATGAATACTCAAAATCTTCAAGAAATATATTTACAAAACAGGAATATAAAAAACTGGCAGAGACTTTATCAAAGTATGTCGAAGGAAAAATCACTTTGAAATCTTCAGAATTAACTTCAATTGCGACTGATTACGCAATCAAACAAACAAGGAAAATTGCTAGTATTAACAAGCCGTAGCCTCAGTAATAAACTCATAAACCTTCATGACCAAATGCCCACTTATTAGGCTTCTTTCTTAACAAATTACAATACAAACATGGGCTCACAACTCGTGTTTTTTCATAATTATTCCCTCTCAAAAGAAGCCACAGCCTCACCAAGTTCCTTTATAATCATTGCAAGAGTTTTATCATCCAAAGAAAAAGTGAGTTGATATGGTTCTTCACCATAGGAAACAGGCGCTATATCATAGCATAGCAGCACTATAAGTTTTTTATTTTGATATTCAAAGGCTAATTCTGGCTCTATAAAATCAATTTCTGTGGATTTCTCTTTATTGGCCGAAATCTGCTCAAACCATTCCAAAAGACCCAGCAACTCAAAAAAAAGCATACACTCACTTACTCGTGTATAATATTTTCCTTCTAAATCATCTTTCACCTTCACTTCTACTTTCAGCCAATCTTCAAAATTGTCCTTCCTTTCTCGGTGCCCATGAATAGAGAAAATGATTTTTTGATAAGCATTTTGGATTTTGAACATGATTTTTTTCTGTTGCATTTCTTAATTTCTTTCTTTGAAACAAAGATAAACTAAAAATTCCCAGACACAATAACCACTATTCCCAGCCAATTGACAGTTTCTATTTTTAAAATCTTATAATTCTTGTTAAACTTAGTTAAAACCAATGAAACAAGATGGTTTTTGCATTAAATTTGTATCAACAAAATCAAAATAAATACAACATTTATATGAAAAACCAATTGAAAAAACTTGCTCCTTTTGCATTAGTAGGAATACTTTCTGGGGCGACGACCTTTGGAGCAATTAACTATTTTAATGATGAACAAAACAACACCGATTTTTCTTATTTCTCCACTTCTGGGAAAAACGCCATCCCAGCAGGGCTGAACGGAGCGTCTTCTGACAACTTCGTAAAAGCTTCTAAAACAACAGTTCCTGCCGTAGTTACGATAAGAAACTACCAAAACAATACACCTTCCTCTGGAAGATCTATGGATCAGGATATTTTTGATTTTTTCTTCGGAGAAGGATTCAGAAATAATAGAAGCCAAAGACAAGAAGCACCAAAAGACCTGCCTTCTGGGCTGGGTTCAGGAGTTATCATTTCACCTGATGGATACATCATATCGAATAACCATGTGGTAGCAGGAGCTAGCAAACTGGAAGTAGTTCTAAGCAACAAGAAAACTTACACTGCGACACTCATCGGAACTGACCCGAGTACAGACATCGCATTACTAAAAATAGAAGACAAGGGACTTCCTTATCTTAACTTTGCGAACTCAGATTTAGTTGAGGTAGGACAATGGGTTCTTGCTGTGGGAAATCCATTGGGGCTTAACTCTACCGTTACGGCGGGAATTGTCTCTGCAAAAGGCAGAAATATAGACCTTCTCAGCCAGCAGAGTAGAACACCGATTGAAAGTTTTATCCAAACTGATGCCGCTATCAACAAAGGAAACAGCGGAGGTGCGCTGGTAAACCTAAACGGTGACCTGATTGGGATAAACTCTGCAATCTCATCGTCTTCTGGATATTACGAAGGATATGGATTCGCTGTTCCTGCTAATTTAGCGAAAAAAGTAGTGGAAGATATCAAGAAATTTGGTCTCGTTCAGAGAGGATTCTTGGGAGTTGGGTCTTTAGATTTGTCTAATGATTTACAAGTTAAAACATACAACCAAAGAAACAAAACCAGCCTAAAATCTGGAAAAGGTATCTATGTAACAGATGTTGCTAAAAACAGTGGTGCAGAAGATGCAGGAATCAAAACAGGAGACATCATCACTAAGATAGACAATGTAAATATCGATGGATTCTCTGACCTTTCTCTAGCTATTGGTAGCAAGAGACCTGGAGACAAAGTTTCTGTAACCTACATAAGAGGCGGAAAAGAGCACAAAACTACTGCCGCTCTAAAAGACCAAAAAGGAAACACTTCTCTACGAAGCAAAGCTGACCTCAGCGTAACTGAAAAATTAGGTGGTGAGTTTGAAAGCCTAAGTGACCGAGTAAAAGTAAGCTACGGACTGAGCAGCGGTGTCATCGCTAGAAACATCGTAGATGGCGGAGAACTCTCCAAAATAGGTATCGTGGACAACTATATCATTATGGAGATAAACGGAAAACCTGTTAATTCTCAGAAAGATATAGAAAATCTACTGAAAAATTACAAAGGAACTGTATCTGTGGTCTATCTCGATGAGTACGGAAGAGCCACTAGAAGAGGTTTTACCATGCCTTAAAACATAATTTTTAAACTTATATTTGATTAAAATCCTACAAGAATCTAAAAGATTTTTGTGGGATTTTTTTCTTGAAGTTTCATTTTTTCTACAAAAGTAATATCTTTGTGCCTATGGATTATAAAAAACTATTTATCCGAGGTATTTCATACAGCCAGACTCAGTCTGGTGCCTATGCTCTATTGCTGGAAGAGCCAGAAACAGGGATAAAACTGCCCATCGTAATCGGTAATTTCGAAGCTCAGTCTATCTCTATGGGACTAGAAAAAGATTTTAAGCTTACTAGACCGCTTACTCATGATTTATTTGCAAGATTTATAGAAGACACCCGCTATATCATAGAATCCGTTGTGATTTATAAGATAGTAGACGGGGTATTTTTTTCTAATATCAATTTTACCAATAGACTCATCGGGGATAGTATCACTCTAGATTCTAGAACATCTGATGCAGTAGCGATGGCAATAAGGTTTGATGCGCCTGTATACACCACTCAGGAGGTCTTGGATGAAGCAGGAATTTTACTAAATCTACAGGAAGATGATGATGAAATGGAAGAAACATATCCAGATGTCATCACAGAACCAGTAAAAAGCATGCAGGAACTACAGGAAGAGCTGGATGAAGCCGTAAAAAATGAGGATTTTGACCTCGCTCTAAAAATTCAAGAAGAAATAAAAAATAGAAATCATAATATAGAATAAACCAAAGAAATGAACATTAAAATCAGACTTATCATTCTAAGTTTCCTCCAGTTTGCAGTTTGGGGAGCCTACCTTACTTCTATGGGAAATTATTTAGGTTCTATCGGACTTGGACAGCAGATTGGGCTTTTTTATGCCATGCAGGGCTTTGTATCCATTCTGATGCCTGCCATTATGGGGATTATCGCAGACCGCTGGATTCCTGCACAAAAACTTTTGGGGATTTCCCACCTCATCGCAGCTATTTTCTTAGGAGTGGCGGGATATTATGGAATGCAGCATAGCGACAGCACAGACTTTACTACTCTTTTTAGCTTGTATTCTCTGAGTGTAATGTTCTACATGCCGACTATTGCCCTTTCTAATTCGGTAGCTTATTCTGCTTTAATCAATAATAATTTTGATACTATAAAAACCTTCCCACCCATCAGAACTTTTGGGACGATAGGTTTCATCGTTGCGATGCTTTTTGTGAATTTTGCTGGATTTGAAAACGGTAGTTTCACTCTTAATTTTTCTAATTCACAAGGCTTTGTGAGCTTCCAAAACACCTATGCTCAATTTTTTGTATCTGCTTTCTTGGGAATTGTGCTGTTTGCTTATTCTTTCACTTTGCCGCACTGCCCTACCAATAAATCGGATGAAAAACAAACGCTATCCGATGCCCTTGGGCTAAAAGCTTTTGCTTTATTTAAGGACAAAAAAATGGCGATTTTCTTTGTATTTTCAATGTTACTAGGAATTTCCCTACAAATAACCAACGGCTACGCCAATCCTTTCATTACAAGTTTCAAGGACATTCCTCAGTATGCAGATTCTTGGGGTGCTAATAATGCCAATGCCTTGATATCACTTTCACAAGTTTCAGAAACGCTCTGTATCTTACTGATTCCTTTCTGTTTAAAGAGATTTGGAATAAAGAAAGTGATGCTTATGGCTATGTTTTCTTGGTTCCTAAGATTTGGGCTGTTCGCTGTGGGTGACCCAGGCAGCGGAGTTTGGATGTTTATCCTTTCCATGATTGTCTATGGTGTTGCCTTTGATTTCTTCAATGTATCAGGTTCGCTTTTCGTAGACCAAGAAACTGATCCCAATATCCGCTCATCTGCACAAGGAGTTTTCATGATGATGACCAATGGTTTCGGCTCTACTATTGGGATGCTCGTGGCTGGAGAAATCGTAAATCACTATCAGATTTTCTCTGACATAGACCCTGTCACGAAGATGAACGGCTGGTACAGCGCTTGGGCTATTTTCGCTTACTATGCCCTTGCTGTAGCGATTATGTTTATGATAGTTTTCAAATACAAACACACACCCGAAAAACTAGAAAATATCAATCATTAAAATACAAATTAAAAACACACTTTCCCAAAATGGAAAGTGTGTTTTTAAAATAATAAAACAGATTAAAAATTAAAAGTATACAATTATCTTATTCCACAACCTCATAGCTTATAGAAACCACGCCGCTCCTGAGGTCTGCTATCTTACTAAATGCTGCCTTGCTTAGGTCAAAAGCTCTTTTCTTAGAAAAAGGCCCTCTATCATTCACCCTTACGATTACGCTTTTCTCATTCTTCAAATTGGTAATTTTTACCTTTGTCCCAAATGGAAGGGTTTTATTTGCAGCTGTTAGTTTTTTATTGTCAAAAATCTCACCACTTGCTGTTTTTCTACCATTAAATTTATCATGGTAATATGAAGCTGTGCTCGTTTTTACTCCTTTTTCTTTGTCAAATGAAGCTCCAAGTGTAAAAGCCATCAAACCAAAAAAAATAAGTTTTTTCATGTCAAATAGTTTCATTTTTTATTAGTTATGAGGCAAATTTATACCCATTTATAGAATCTTCATATTTTTTTTCATTCCCTAATGTCTTTTCTTTGATATTTTAAACCAAAACCAAACCGCTACCCTCCTAGAATAGAGCAAAAAAAAGCGTTGTTAAAAAAGGTTAAAAAAACAAGTGCATTTCTTAACGAAATTAACACAAAAGAAAAAACACTGATTTTCAGTGTTTTTTATAATAATCCTAATTCAAATTTAGCTTCCTCGCTCATCATGTCCTTTTCCCATTCTGGCTCGAAGGTTATCTCCACCTTGGATTTTGTAATTCCTTCTATTTCACCCACTTTCTCTTCCACCTCCATCGGAAGGCTCTCCGCTACGGGACAGTTGGGCGTAGTGAGGGTCATCAGCACTTTTGCTTCCCCCTCGTCACTTATCTGCACATCATAAATCAGCCCCAGCTCGTATATATCCACAGGGATTTCTGGGTCGTAGATGGTTTTCAGCACCTTTATAACCTCCTCCCCTAGTGATGTGATTTGTTCATCTGTTAATTTCATATAATTTCTCTTTTTCTCTAATTATTCGGATTTAGTCAATAAATCTTCCTGCCTCATTTTTCGGAAAACATTCGCCAAAGTTAAAACATCTTTTTCACAATATTCTACTATTCTCTGCAAATCCTTTTCCTGATAATAAATTTCTGCCACCATAGAGCCGTCTATATCATCCTTCGGCGTGGGCACTCCAAAGATATGCGCCATCAGTTCTAAAGAAATAAAATTCTTCCAATCGCCGAATTTCCAAAGTTCCATGGTATCCAAATGCGAAATTTCCCAAGGTTTTTTCCCAAAAGTCTGAAACGGAACAGGCGGCTGAAAACCATTTACAAGCATCCTTCGGGCAATCCACGGAAAATCAAATTCCTTGCCGTTATGGGCGCAGAGGATTATATTTTGCAGTCTAGGGCTGTTGAAAATAGTTCCAAAATCTTCCAATAATTTCTTCTCATTATCACCATAGAAAGATTTGATTTTCAAACGATTATCTTTTTCCAGCATTCCCACGGAAATACAGATAATTTTACCAAATTCTGCCATAATTCCCGCCCTATCCTGATAGAAATCTGCCGCCGAAACATCTTCGCCACGCTGCCGCAGCGTTTTCTTATCCCAAAGTTTTTTTTCTTCTTCAGAGACTTCATTCCAGTTTCCAGCTTGAGGAACCGTTTCAATGTCCAAAAACAAAATCCGCTCTATGGGAATACTCTTTATCATAAAAATAAAATAAACACAAAAATAAGTTTTAAAAAACTAAATGTACTAAAATATTTCAAAAAAATCTCGTTTTCGTATTCAAACAATGAGAAAATAAATGTAAATTTGTTTCAATCTAAAAAATTTAATCATTATGAAAAATCTAAAATTTTTATTTGCTTTTTTAGTTTATTTTGCTGTGCTTTCTTGTTCAGGAACATTTAGTACATTACCTGATGGAAAACAAATAGACAACAGGCTAGTAGGAGAATGGGCAGGTTCAGAAGAAAATAATCAAATGGAAGGTGTGAAAAAAAGCTGGGTAATGAAAAGACTTAAAAACGGTTCTTTTTCCCTTGAATTCACAGTCGAAGAAAATGGTGATGTTTCTAGCTTTGAAGAAACAGGAACTTGGTGGGTAGAAAATGGAAAATTCTATGAATTCCATGATTTCACAAAAAAAACTGACCACTATTCTTACGAAGTTTTAAATAAAAATCAAGTTAAATTCAAAGCTGAGCACATTGGTGTAGAAATGAATAAATCTGATTATGAATTTATTGACACAAGAAAAACCCCTGAGAAAAACAAGAAAAAAGGTGAACTGGGTCTTTCTATTTCCAATCCCATAAAAGTAAACAGTGTACCAGAAGAATACCAATACATTAGAGAAAACTGCGAAGGATGCAAGGTTATAAGCCAAGCATTGATAAACGAAGGAAAATCCTACTATGATGAACTAAAAGTTCAAAAACCTGACGGAACTACAGTCAGCTATTTCTTCGATATCAATTCTTTTTACCTAGATTTTTGATATTTACTTAGATAAATAAAAAAGCTGTGTAATACTACACAGCTTTTTTATTTTCATCCAAATTATTTTTCAACTGAGAGCGAAACAAGTTCAGATAAATTTATTTCCAAATGCTGGGCTATTTTATAAAGTGTGTAGATATTTGGACAGGTTTTTCCTGCTTCTATCCTGCTCATATTGGATTTTTCAAAATCACAAGCATACGCCAAATCCACTTGCGAGATATTTTTGCTCTCGCGAAGTTCTTTTATGCGCCTGCCTATTTTTACCTGAAGTGATAATTTATCCAATCTAAACAACTATAAATTATAATAGTTGACAAATTTGATAACTATTCCTCTTTTTAAAGTTATCAAAAATGATAACTTTTGTTTATATTTGCTGAAAAATTTACATTTTATGGAAGCAGATAACATTAGTAACTTAGGCTATGGATTAGGATCGATACTAGCAGTAGCTGCCATCGCATCTATCATCGCCTTTATTGCCAGTAGTATTAATGAAAAATACACTTTCAAGAATACATTTGCGCAAGCTCTTTTATTTTCATCTATTGTACCTTTATCAATCAATTTATATAGAGCTTATCTATACTCTAATCTCCCTTATGATTACTATTATCCTTCCGAAAACCTTTACAATAGAATAGGAGCAAATATCTTATGCATTATAGTTTCTTTAATCCTAATCTATAACAGTCCTAAAAAAGACAAGTTCGCAAGATTCTCAAAAATAGATCAAGCAATTATAAATGATTTAAACCATTTTGAACATACTACACAAAAACTTATACAACAAAAAGAAGATTTAAAAAACGCCCTACAAAGCGAACTTATATCTCAAAATGAGTATGAAGAAAAAGTAACACAAATAGATGCTAGGATAGAAAATGAGCGCCAAATAACTGATAGAATAAAAAAACGCCAAGTTAAAGTAGAAAAACTAAAATCCTTTTTCACAAAAAAGAAAGATTTATACAAACTTTATGCTAACAGTGTTTTAACTCCAAAAGAGTATCGCACAAAATTAGAAGAATTAGAAAAAGAAGAGTTAAAATGCATTAGTGAAATAAATGATGAATTTGAATTCATAAAAAAGATGATAGAGGAATATCACAAAAAAATCTAATAAAAAAGATTACCAAAATGGTAATCTTTTTTATTTAAGTTTAATTAGAAAATTTCTCTTCCTGAGAAGTGGAATGCTGCTTCTATCTGTGCATTTTCATCAGAGTCAGAACCATGAACAGCGTTTTCTCCTACGCTTCTTGCGAACATTTTTCTGATAGTTCCTTCTGCTGCTTCTGCAGGGTTAGTAGCACCGATCAATTTTCTGAAATCTTCTACTGCATTGTCTTTTTCCAAAACAGCTGCTACGATAGGCCCAGAAGACATAAACTCTACTAATTCTCCGTAGAAAGGTCTCTCTGCGTGAACTTCATAGAATTTTTTAGCATCAGCTACGGTAAGCTGAGTAAGTTTCATTGCTTTGATTTTAAATCCAGCTTCTGAAATTTTTCCTAAAATCGCTCCGATATGCCCGTCTGCTACTGCATCTGGCTTAATCATTGTAAATGTAATCTTTCCTGCCATTTTCTTAAAATTTATTTTCCGCAAAAATACGATTTAATTTTCACATATGTATATTTGTTTTTAATATTTTTGGCACGATATTTGATATTACCCAAAATAAGATTCTCATATTAAATTTGAGTTTTCATGGTTATTAGTTTTTACCTCTTGTAAATTTTAATTTGCAGGAGGTTTTTTATTTTCATTTTTTTAAATTTAATTTTAAGTTTGGCACGGTATTTGATAAATGTGATAAAGAGTAGATTCTCATGTTTAATTTGAGTTTTCATGGTTATTAGTTTTTACCTCTTGTAGATTTTAAATTTACAGGAGGTTTTTTATTTTCAATTTTTTAATTCTATATTTGCCGTGACAAGTGCGGCTTGTTGATTTCTTTATGAAATAGGAAAGTCTGGACACCACAGAGCAGCATAGCGGGTAACACCCGTCCGTAGCGATACGAGGACAAGTGCAACAGAAAGCAAGTACAGTACGGCTGTAGTGAAATCAGGTAAACTCTATGCGGTGCAACACTAAGTATATCGGCAACTAAGGGTAGCTCGTCCAATGCCGAGGGGTAAGTGGCTAAAGTTTTATAGCAATATAAAATATAGATAAATAACAAGCACTTTGATTTTTCAAAGGACAGAATCCGGCTTATAGCACTTGTCTTTATTATATTTTGGTTCTATTGAGAAATAGATGAAAAGGGAATCGGATGAAAATCCCGAGCTGTCCCCGCAACTGTAAATTGCAAAAAAAAGTTTCTACAAAAAAGCCACTGCTTACTCGGGAAGGCGTAGAAATGCAAAAGCCAGGAGACCTGCCAGATATAAATTTAATAACAAAACTTTCGGAGGAAAAGTAAAATTATGATTAAAAAGTATATTTCCCTAATCGTTTGGGTAGTGGTCTCCTTTGCCCATGCACAAGAGAAAAAAATAGATACAGTTTTTATTTCGGATAAAAAACTGAACGAATCTGTACATTTTCAGAAGGTTATCAATCTTTCGGACAATATTCATAAAAACACCAGCAATCTTTCGGAAACCCTTCGGTTTTCTACACCTCTCTACATCAAAGAAAATGGAAGAGGAATGGTGTCTTCGCCCTCTTTCCGTGGGACAACGGCGCAGCAGACAGCTTTCATCTGGAACGGTATCAATATCAATTCCTTGTTTCTAGGACAGGGAGACATTAATAATATTGGACTTCTTAATTTTGATAAAATCAGCGTAAAAGCTGGTGGAGGAAGCATTTCCTATGGCACAGGCGCAATCGGCGGAACGATACACTTGGATGATAAAATCCAGTTCGGAAAAGGGCTTAACGGGAATTTATTTTCAGAGTTTGGGTCTTTTAATACCTTAAATTCAGCATTAAAAATGGCTTACAGCAATGATAATTTTTCTGTAAAACTAAACACCGCCCTTGCCAAAAGCGAAAATAACTACGAAGTCCCAAAAGAAAAATACATCAACAGAAACGGAGCTTACTACCAATACAACTACTCTATTTCGGCTGCTTATCGTTTTAATGACCATCAGAAAATCGCTATATTTTCGCTGTGGAATACAGGATTACAGCATTATCCTGTTTTTTCTGAAAGCCAGACAAAAAAGAAATATGCCACTGATGGACTGAAAACCATGATTAACTGGCAGAGTGTTTATGGCAATTTTCATAATGATTTGAAACTGGCTTTTCTGAGCGAAAAATACGATTATTACACCGATATAAATTTACCCAAAAGCAATGGCGCAGAGGGAAAAACTTGGCTCATCCGCAATGATTTTTCTTATCAAAAGCCTAATAATTTCAGCATAAATCTAATCAGCGAATACCAATACAATACTGCTGAGGGATACTCCTCTGGAATCACAAACCCTAAGAGAAACACTGGTTATCTGGCGATTACGGCTAATAAAAATTTATTTTCACGCCTTTATATAGAAGGCTCACTCAGGAAAGATTTGGTAGAAAATATAGAAAGTCCTTATCTTTTTTTCGTGGGCTCTCGTATAGATTTTACCAAAAATTATTCATTAAAACTAAACGCTTCTAAAAATTTTAGATATCCTACTTTTAACGATTTATACTGGCAGCCAGGCGGAAATCTGAACCTAAAACCAGAGACTGCATACCAGTTTGAAATCAATCATTTATTCAAATTTAAAAACCTAAATATAGACATCGCTTCTTTTTACAACGATATAGAAAATCTTATCCAGTGGCTGCCCACTTCTTGTGGATATTGGTCGCCATTTAACAGCAAAAAAATCCGCTCTTTTGGTGGTGAAATTTATACCGATTACACCCACAACATAGGCAGAAACACTTTGAAAATAAGCCTTTCTTACGCCTATACCAACTCCAAAGACACAGAAAAAAACAAATCCCTTTCCTATGTCCCAAAACATAAAGCCAATGGACTTATTTCACTGAAAAACAAGTATTTAAATTTATTCATCCAAGGAATGTTTACCAGCAAAGTTTTCACAACGACCGATGAAAACAAAAACTACCAGCTGCCTCATTACACCATCGTAAATACGGGAGTTGAGTTTTATTTAAAGAAAAACATCACTTTAGGTGGAAAGATTAACAATATTCTAAATCAAGTCTATAAAACCAGCGACTACTATCCGCTGCCTTTGAGAAATTTTAATATCAATTTTAATATCAATTTTTAATAATTTACATTCTATGAAAAATTTTAAAATCACAGGGCTTATCGCTCTTTTAGCCCTAACGGCTGTTTCTTGTAACCGAGACGAAGCAGATGCTATCATTCCTGCAGAAAAGCACGAAAACGGAATTCTCGTAGCAAATGAAGGTAAATTCGGAACTCCCAATGCAGAACTAAGCTACATCAGCAGAGGGTTTTCCTCCATCAAAAACGATATCTACAAAACTACGAATGGAGAAAACCTAGGAGATGTCCTCCAGCATGTGAATTTCCACAATGGAGAAGCCTATCTTGTGATGAATAATTCTAACAAAATCATCGTCACTGACAGATATACTTTCCAGAAAAAAGCCGAAATCACACAGGATGTAAAAAATCCTCGTTACATCACTTTCGCAGGAAATCAGGCCTATGTTACCAACAGCACTTATGGCGGAGAACAAAGTGTAACTGTTTATAATACAGAAAATTATAACTTAATTA
>JABCOA020000031.1 GCA_013333875.2 Flavobacteriaceae bacterium
ATGAGCAAAATTATAGGAATTGACTTAGGAACAACAAATTCATGTGTGGCAGTAATGGAGGGTAAAGACCCAGTAGTAATCCCAAATGCAGAAGGAAAAAGAACAACGCCTTCTATCGTAGCATTCACAGAGGATGGCGAGAGAAAAGTGGGGGACCCGGCTAAAAGACAGGCAGTAACAAACCCAAAGAAAACCGTTTACTCTATCAAAAGATTCATAGGAACACAGTTCTCAAAAGATAAAGAGGAAATCTCAAGAGTTCCGTATGAAGTGGTAGGCGGGCCAAATGACACTGTAAAAGTAAAAATAGACGATAGAGAATATACAACACAAGAAATCTCTGCGATGATTCTTCAAAAAATGAAGAAAACAGCTGAAGATTACCTTGGACAAGAAGTTTCAAGAGCGGTAATTACTGTGCCAGCTTACTTTAATGATGCACAAAGACAAGCAACTAAAGAAGCAGGAGAAATTGCAGGTCTTAAAGTAGAAAGAATCATCAACGAACCTACAGCAGCAGCTTTGGCTTACGGATTAGATAAAGTAGGTAAAAAAGACATGAATGTAGTAGTGTTTGACTGTGGTGGTGGTACGCATGATGTCTCTGTATTGGAAATGTATGAAGTGGACGGAAATGCTTCTTTTGAAGTGAAAGCTACAGACGGAGATACTCACCTTGGAGGAGATGACTTTGATAATGTAATCATCGACTGGATGGCAGAGGAGTTTAAAAATGAAGAAGGTGTAGATTTAAAAACTGACCCTATCGCACTTCAAAGATTGAAAGAAGCGGCTGAAAAAGCAAAAGTAGAGCTTCCTTCTTCTACACAAACGGAAATCAACCTTCCGTACATCACGGCTACAGCTTCTGGACCAAAACACTTGGTGAAAACTTTGACAAGAGCGAAGTTTGAACAATTGGCTCACAACCTTATCGAGAGAACGATAGAACCTTGTAAATCAGCTTTGGCTAACGCAGGGATGAGCGTTTCTGATATTGATGAAATTATCTTAGTAGGTGGTTCTACCAGAATTCCAGCAATTCAGGAGGCGGTAGAGAAATTCTTCGGAAAAGCGCCTTCTAAAGGAGTAAACCCAGATGAAGTAGTGGCTATCGGTGCGGCTATCCAAGGGGGAGTTCTTACAGGAGATGTGAACAATGTATTGCTATTAGATGTTACGCCGCTTTCTCTCGGAATCGAGACTATGGGGTCTGTATTTACAAAACTAATCGAAGCAAATACGACTATCCCTACAAGAAAATCAGAGGTGTTCTCTACAGCAGCGGACAATCAGCCAGCGGTTACCATCAGAGTAGGACAAGGGGAAAGACCAATGTTTAATGACAATAAGGAAATCGGTAGATTTGATTTGGTAGATATTCCACCAGCGCCAAGAGGTGTTCCACAGATTGAAGTGACTTTCGATATAGATGCTAACGGTATCCTTAGCGTTTCTGCAAAGGACAAAGGAACAGGAAAAGAGCACTCTATCAAGATTCAGGCAAGTTCTGGACTTTCTGAAGCGGAAATCGAAAGAATGAAAAAAGAAGCTGAAGAAAACGCTTCTGCTGATGCGAAGAAAAAAGAAGATGCAGAAGTAATAAACAAAGCTGATGGATTGATTTTCCAAACTGAAAAACAACTGAAAGAATTTGGAGACAAACTTTCTGCAGACAAAAAAGCTGGAATAGAAACAGCATTAGCAGAGTTGAAAACAGCTTACGAAACGAAAAATGTAGAAGTTATCAAGCCTAAAACAGAAGCATTAGATGCAGCATGGATGGCGGCTTCTGAAGAACTCTACAAAGCTCAAGCCGAAGTACAGCCAAATGCAGGTGCAACAGGCGGTCAGCAGCAAGGCGGAGACAATGTCCAAGATGCTGACTTTGAAGAAGTGAAATAAACAGTTTTTTCATAGAAAATTCCTTCCTCCCAAAGTTGGGAGGAAGGAATTTTTTTGTTTTTCAGGGAGAAAATGAATTCAGGAAAAATGGAGGTTTTTTATAGTTTGGAGGGGGGGCACGGGGGGAATTTTAGTATATTTGTAGCTAATAATTTTTTTTAAGCTATAAGAAACAACTAAACTCAAGTAAAAATGTTAGGAACAGCACAGAGAGCCGCATTGCAGGCACAGATTTGGAAAATAGCCAACGAGGTAAGGGGAGCCGTAGATGGCTGGGATTTTAAACAGTTCGTTTTGGGAACGCTTTTTTATCGTTTCATCAGTGAGAATTTTACGGATTATATAGAGAACGGTGATGATAGTGTGGACTATGCCAGTCTTCCAGATGATGTCATCACGCCAGAGATAAAGGATGATGCCGTCAAGACCAAAGGCTACTTTATCTATCCTAGCCAGCTTTTCCAAAATATCGCTAAAAATGCCAATACCAATGAAAATCTAAATACTGAGTTGAGGGCTATTTTTGATGCTATTGAGGGCTCTGCTGGCGGCTACGCTTCGGAACATGATATCAAAGGGCTTTTTGCTGATTTTGATACCACTTCTAACCGCCTTGGTAATACCGTGGCAGACAAGAACAAGCGTTTGGCAGCGGTGATAAAAGGCGTGGAGGGACTAGATTTTGGTAGTTTTGAGGAAAGCCATATAGACCTCTTTGGGGATGCGTATGAGTTCCTAATTTCTAACTACGCTGCCAATGCAGGTAAGTCTGGAGGGGAGTTTTTCACGCCGCAGCATGTTTCCAAGCTCATCGCACAGCTGGCGATGCACGGGCAGAAATCCGTTAATAAAATCTATGACCCTGCGTGTGGGTCGGGCTCGTTGCTTTTGCAGGCAAAGAAACATTTTGATGAGCATCTGATAGAAGAAGGCTTCTTCGGGCAGGAGATTAACCATACCACCTACAATTTGGCTCGTATGAATATGTTCTTGCATAATATCAATTATGATAAATTTGACATCTCTCTGGGCGATACACTCATAGCTCCTAAATACGGCGAGCTCAAGCCCTTTGATGCCATCGTTTCTAATCCGCCCTACTCCGTGAGCTGGATAGGCAGTGATGACCCTACGCTCATTAATGACGACCGCTTCGCACCTGCGGGGGTTCTTGCGCCGAAATCAAAGGCAGATTTTGCTTTTGTGCTTCATGCGCTGCATTATCTCTCTGCCAAGGGAAGAGCGGCGATCGTCTCTTTCCCAGGGATTTTTTACCGAGGAGGTGCCGAGCAGAAAATCCGAAAATACTTGGTGGAGAATAACTTCGTAGAAACGGTGATTTCTCTCCCTGCCAATCTTTTCTATGGGACGAGCATCGCGGTGAATATCCTAGTACTTTCTAAAAACAAAACCGAAAACAAGACCCAGTTCATCAATGCCAGCGGCGAAGATTTCTTCAAAAAAGAAACCAATAACAATGTCCTTACCGATGAGCACATTGATAAAATCATAGACCTTTTTGAGAAAAAAGAAAATGTGGAATATCTCTCCGCTTGGGTAGATAATGAGAAAATAGCCGAGAATGATTACAACCTATCCGTGAGTGCCTATGTGGAAGCCGAGGACACCCGCGAGGTGATAGACATCACGGCGCTAAATGCCCAAGTGTCCCAGACCGTGAAACGAATAGACAGCCTGCGTGCTGATATAGAGCAGATAATAGCCGAGATAGAGAAATAAATAGTGTAATCTAAGTAAACCAAAAAACAATGAAAAGAGAACAAGAAACATTTCCCTATATCGCTCATCTCCTAAACGGCGCCGAAGTAGAATGGAAACCGCTGGGGGAAGTCTGTGAATTTAGTAATACAGGAGTAGATAAAAAAACGATAGAGGGAGAAAAGAAAGTAAAACTATTAAACTTTGTTGATGTATTTCATAAACAATACATTACAAAAGAAACTCCAACAATGATAGTTTCTGCTTCAGACAAGAAAATATTAGATTGTAATATTCTCAAAGGTGATGTTTTTATTACTCCTTCTTCAGAAATTCTTGATGAAATAGGATATTCAGCCACAGCAATAGAGGATATTGAAGGAGCTGTTTATAGTTACCATATTATGAGACTTCGGATTTATGACAAAGAAGTTTTGCATCCAGAATATTTAG
>JABCOA020000032.1 GCA_013333875.2 Flavobacteriaceae bacterium
GGTCAGAAGCGGCTATTGTAGCAATGGCATTGGGTCTTCCAAGGGCAAGAAGATTAGTTCCCTCCACTGGATCTACAGCGATATCTACACGAGGCCCATTTCCATTTCCCACCGTTTCGCCGTTGTAGAGCATAGGCGCATCATCTTTTTCTCCTTCGCCAATGATGATAGTTCCATGAACATCTATATACCGAAGAGATTCACGCATCCCATCCACTGCCGCTTTGTCTCCTCCGTTCTTGTCTCCTGTTCCTATAAAAGCTGCCGCAGAAAGAGCCGCAGACTCGGTAACTCTCACGAGTTCCATCGCGATGTTATAATCTAATTTTGACATTGTTATTAGTTTTGGTGTTAAAAATACAAAAAATATCTGGCTGCAAAAAAGTTTACAGCCAGATTTATTATTTTCTTAGGATGAAGCTAATTTTAGCACGATAACTCCGCTTATGATGAGCAATATACCGAGTGTTCGCATGAATGTAAGCGCATCATTATAAAACACTACTCCCACCACGAACGCTCCCACTGCTCCTATACCAGTCCAAACGCTATAGGCTGTACCCATAGGAATTGTTTTCTGTGCCACCCAAAGCAGAGCGCTACTCACTCCCATACATACTACAGCTATGGTCATTCCCTGCCAGCGGAAGTTTTCATTTCCTGCTAGTTTTAGACCGATAGGCCAGCCGATTTCGAAGAGTCCTGCTAAAATTAAATACACCCAAGCCATTATTTCAAGCTTTGTCTTACATATTCTAACTGATTAGCAGACAATAGTTTATTAGATTTATCTACGATAAAATCAGCATATTCTTTCACAAAAACTTTCCCTGGAGCTCTGAAATCGAACTGCTCTGGTTTTTCTTTGAAGAACTCTCTGTGAACTCTTGTCCAAACCAATCTACCATCAGTATCGATATTTACTTTTGTAACACCTAACTTCACGGCTCTTGCGAATTCATCAGCATTCACACCTTGTGCAGAAGGGTCCATAGCACCACCAGCAGCATTGATTCTTTCTACTTCAGCTCTTGGAACAGAACTTGAACCGTGCATTACCAAAGGAAAACCTGGAAGCTGTCTTTGGATTTCTTCGATTCTGTCAAAGTGAAGCCCTTGTTTTCCTGAAAACTTGTAAGCTCCGTGGCTGGTTCCAATAGCAACTGCCAAAGAATCACACCCTGTAAGTTCTACGAATTTTTTAGCTTCTAGTGGGTCTGTAAGCATCGCGTGTTTTTCATCAACTTGGATATCTTCTTCCACACCACCTAGCATTCCTAGTTCAGACTCTACGCTGATTCCCTTAGCGTGAGCTCTTTCCACTACTCTTTTCGTGATTTCTACATTTTTCTCAAAAGACTCGTGAGATGCATCGATCATCACTGAACTATAAAATCCTGAATCTATACAGTCATAGCATGTCTGCTCATCTCCGTGGTCTAGATGCACCGCGAAAATAAGGTCTGGATAGATTTCTTCAGCAGCACGGATGATGCCTTCTATCATTTTAGGATTAGCGTAGTTTCTCGCTCCTTTTGATAACTGAACGATGAATGGCGCCTGTGCTTTAGCATGTCCTTCAAAAAGCCCTAAAGCCTGCTCCATGTTGTTAATATTATACGCTCCTACTGCAAATTTCCCGTATGCAGCCTTGAATAATTGATCGGTAGTAACTATCATTTCTTTTATTTTTATTGGTTATTTTTCTATTTTAATGAATTTACAGCCTCTACGATAGCATCAGTTGTAATTCCGAATTCTTTATAAAGTGTTTTATATGGCGCTGAAGCTCCGAATCTGTCCAAGCCTATTACTCGCCCTTCTAAGCCTACATATTTATACCAGCCCAAAGTAACTCCTGCCTCTACAGCCACTCTTTTCAGAATGTTTTTAGGTAAAACAGATTCTTTGTATTCTTGTGGCTGCTCATCAAAAATGTTAGTACTCGGCATAGAGACTATTCTTACTTTTACGCCTTGTTCATTAAGTTTAGCTTTTGCTTCTACAGCCAATTCCACCTCTGAACCTGTAGCGATGATAATCGCCTCAAAATCTTTGTCTTCGCAAAGAACATAACCTCCTTTCTGAGCTTCTTCAGATTTTGCCCATCCAAGTCCTGCTCTATCATAAACAGGAAGATTTTGTCTTGTAAGAACTAAACAAGTAGGTCCTTTTTTATTCTTTAATGCTGATTTCCAAGCTTCTGCAGTTTCATTGGCATCCATAGGGCGAATTACAGTCATATTTGGAATCATTCTATAAGCCCAAAGATGCGCTTCTGGCTGGTGTGTAGGCCCATCCTCTCCTAATCCGATAGAATCATGAGTCAACACATACACCACCTGCTGCTCCATAAGAGCCGACATACGCATCGCTGGTCTCATATAATCCGAGAATACGAAGAATGTCCCTGAATAAGGCAGAACTCCTCCATGAAGAGCCATTCCGTTCATTATCGCTGCCATACCATGCTCACGAACTCCGTATCTGATGTATCTTCCTTTCGGGTTTTCTGGTGAGAAAGACTCCTCTCCTGCTGGAAGAGTGTTGTTAGACGGTGTCAAATCCGCTGAACCACCCATCAGCTGAGGTATATATTTAGCTATATGATTTAGAATAGTTCCCGAAGCAGAACGAGTTGCGATTGCTTTTTCAGAACCGAACAGAGGAATATCAAGAGCCTCTTTAGAAATTTCGCCTTTTATGCTGTTTTCTAATTCTTTAGCTGCTTCTTGGTTTTTATTTTTATAATTTTCCCAAAGTTCATTCCATTGGTTTTCAAGGCTTTCACCTTTTTCTTGAGTTTTAGCTCTTAAATCAGAAATTTCATCTGGAACGATGAAAGATTTGTCTTTTGGAAGACCTAATTTTTCTTTCATCAGCTCGATTTCTTCCGCTGGGAAAGGCTCTCCGTGAGCTTTGGATGTTCCTGCTCTATTCGGCGAACCAAAACCGATAATAGTTTTACAAATGATGATAGACGGCTTAGATTTTTCTTTTTTTGCTTCTGCTATAGCGGAATTGATTTGGTCATAATCATGCCCATCAATCTCAAGAACCTGCCATCCATACGCCTCAAATCTCTTTCTGGTATCTTCCGTGAAAGAAATATGCGTAGGCCCGTCTATAGTGATGTTATTGCTGTCATAAAGCATAATCAGTTTTCCTAATTTATTATGCCCAGCAAAAGAACACGCCTCGTGGGAAATTCCCTCTTGCAGACAGCCATCACCTGCCACCACATAAGTATAATGGTCTATAATCTCACTGCCTTCTCTATTATATCTTGCTGCCAAAGAAGCCTCTGCCAGAGCAAATCCTACTGCATTGGCTACGCCCTGTCCTAATGGCCCCGTAGTGGTTTCCACCCCTGCTGTTACGAAGTTTTCTGGGTGTCCAGGAGTTTTACTTCCCCATTGTCTAAATGCCTTCAAATCATCCATTGACAAATCATATCCATAAAGATGCAACAAGCTGTAAATAAGCATACTACCATGCCCTGCTGATAGGATAAACCTATCTCTATTGAGCCATTTAGGGTTTTTGGGGTTAAAATTCATATGTTCAGACCAGAGAACAGCACACACATCTGCCATCCCAAGAGGCATCCCAGGGTGTCCAGAGTTTGCCGCTGCCACACCATCCACAGAGAGTCCTCTAATAGTGTTCGCAATGATTTTACAAGAGTTCATATATTTAAAATTGGTTTTTTATTTATTTTTTTACATAAAAATAGAGAGACAATTATCCTTATCTCTCTTATTATTTCAGCCCAAAAAACAACTCCACAACATGCTTGCCAAGACCATCTCTTTTTATTGGGTACAAAAAACTCATTTTTTATTTAAAAATTACTTGGGTAAAGGTAAGAAATAAATCAAATACAACCAAATTTTGTAATCATCCTTTTTCTATTTATTCTTTTTAACTTAAAAAATTAAGGTCTTTTGCCTTTTGAACAAGGCTGATAGTTTTATTCACCCCAAATTTAGCCATTAGATTTTTCCTGTGGCTGTCTACAGTTTGTGAACTTATAAACATTTTTTCCGCTATCTGAGGAGAAGACAACCCTTGTGATATATACTCTAAAACTTCTTTTTCTCTCTTTGTAATGGGCGGCACCTCTACCTGTATAACTTCCGCCATGGATACTAATACCTTTTGAGCATCTTCTCCAAAATATATTCCTCCCCTATAGACCTCTTTTATTGCTTTTTCCAATTCTCCAATGGAAGTACTTTTAATAAGATAACCTGACGCTTTATTCCCCAACATTCTGACAATGAAGCTTCTTTCATCATGATTACTAAGAGCTATTACTTTAATATGCGGATACTTTTTTTTCACTTCTGCACAAATATCCACCCCATTCCCGTCTGGAAGACTAATATCTAGTATAAGAACATCAGTTTCATTTTCTTCCAATACTTGCCATAATTCAGCTGCAGAAGTAGCTGTAGCTACTATTTGCATTTCATCTCTATTTTCTATAAAGCTCTTCAAGCCTTCTGTTATCAAAGGATGATCATCACAAATTATTATTTTTATCATCATTTAAGTTTTTTTATTCTATTTTAGCTTCTATACTCATCACAGTACCTTTACCCAAGGAAGATTCTATTTTAAGAGTACCATCAAGGGCATTTACGCGTCGTTCTATATTATGTAATCCTAAATTTCTCTGTACATTTTGCACATCAAAGCCTTTTCCATTGTCTTCTATATCTATGAGTAACAAATTTTCTTCAAAAGTGCACTGTACTAGAATTTGTGTTGCTCCAGAGTGCTTTATGGCATTATTTATTCCCTCTTGAACAATACGATAGATATGCAGCCGATGTTTTTCTTTTATTTGATTAAGATTTTTAGTATAACAGGATATTTTTAAATAATCTGTCTGTATATTTTGGCAAAAATCCCGTAATGCTTCTTCCAAACCAAACTTATGAAGTGTTTCAGAAGTTAGATTTCTAAGGGTATTTCTAAGTTCTGTTATACATTTATCCAATTGAGCAATAGGTTTTTCAAGCATATAATATCCCTCACTCTCCATCATATTTTCTAAGTTTATCTTTATTCCTGTCATTCTTCCCCCTATGCCATCATGCAGTTCCTTAGCTATTCGCTCTCGTTCTTTATTTTCCCCGTAGATAAGAGCTTTGTTAATGTCTATTTTTCTTTCCTGTTCTAAACTAACAAGTTTATGTTTGTTTTTCCTTTTTCTTTCATAAAGCGCATAACTCATTAATACTCCTACACTTATAAATAAAAACAAACTAATCCAAAATATTACTCGTTCTTGCTTGTTTCTTTCCTCTAAATGTTGTATTTCTTTCTGCTGTTCTTTATTTTTATACTGAGCTTCCAAATCCAAAATTTGTATTTTTTCATTTTCAGTCTGTATGGTATCATTTAAAAATTTAAACTGCTCTAGATAACTATAAGCATCTTTATAATTGCCCATTATTTTTTGTAATTCAGCCATTTCATTAAGAAGTATAAGTCTGTTTTTTTTACTACCCATTTTCTTATCCAAAAGTTCAGAGAGTCTTTTCTGCGCTTCTAAATATAGAGAAGAGTTTTTTAAATTATTATACTGCTCATAACTCAGGGATAAAAACACATACACCAA
>JABCOA020000033.1 GCA_013333875.2 Flavobacteriaceae bacterium
AACACATCACAGGTGCCATACTGATGTAGCCACCAGTTTCCCAAAAGTTTAAAATCAAAAGGCTGGCTCAAGCTCTTCTCGGTATATTTCGGCCCGAAGGTCAGGAAGAAATTTTGGTATGTTTCTTTGTCAAAAAAGGACTGCAGAAAAATCTTGAAAAAACTATCAAAAAAGAACAATCCAGTCACAAAAATCATATAGGTGATTTGTAATTTCAGCAGTCTGCGAAAGGTTTTATCAAGATTTCCAGAAGAGGTCAATCCACTGAGTCCAAAGAAAATAGGCACATCAAAAAGCAGACTGAAAATCCTCATTTCATTAGAAACATAAAACTGCCCAGACCAAAAAACAGTATGAATAAAAACGATTGACAAAGTTGCCAAACCCTTCGCATAATCAATGTATAAATCTCTTTTCATCAAACCGAGAATTTTTAGCCAAAAATAAAATTTTTAATTAAAAAATTATCCCTTCTGAATAATATTTAGTAATTTTGTGCATCATTCAAAAACAAAAAATTATGTTTAAAAAAGTAATTTATTTAGGTCTTATGGCAGGAACAATTCATTTTGCTGATGCTCAAAAAATCAATTTAGGAAAAGCACTAGATGCAGGAGCAAAAGGAGTAAAAGCATTGACTTTCTCTAACGCTGATGCAGCAAGACTTTCTAAAGAGTCTGTGGACTGGATGGATAATAACAATCCAGTAGCTGACAAAAACAGCCCTTACACAAAAAGACTAAACCGTCTTTTCGGAAAACACAAAAACCAAGATGGACTTACTTTAAATTATAAAGTATATTTAGTAAGAGACATCAACGCTTTCGCTGCTGCTGATGGAAGTGTGAGAGTATTCTCTTCTCTTATGGACATCATGACTGATGATGAGCTTTTGGCTGTTATTGGACACGAAATCTCGGGCATGTGAAAAACGAAGATACTAAAGACGCTATCAAATCTGCATACACCAGAGCTGCACTTGTAGATGCTGCTGGAGCGGCGAGTAACACAGTATCAAAACTTAGCGAAACTCAGTTAGGAAACATGGCGAACGCCTTCTTGGATTCTTCTCACAGTAGAAAGCAGGAAAGCCAAGCGGATGACTATTCATACCAATTCATGAAATCCAATGGTTATAATGTAGTAGGAGCTTACACTGCATTCAAAAAGTTAGAACTTCTTGCTGGAGGAGCTAAAGAAAACGGATTCCAAAGAATGTTCAACTCTCACCCAGACAGTGGAAAAAGAGCTGAAGCAATTAAGAAAAAAGCAATAAAAGACGGACTTTGGAAAGATCCAGGAACAGTGGAACTTCCAAAAACTAAAATCGTTCAAAAATAAAACAAGAACTTCTCTCAGATTTGAGAGAAGTTTTTTTATTAAAAAAGTGATAGGATTTTTGTAGTAGAAAAAAAAAGTTTATATTTGCAAACTAATTTTAAAATTAAATACTTATAACAATGTTTGCAATCGTAGAGATAGCGGGGCTTCAATACAAAGTAGAGCAAGACCAAAAGTTATTTGTGAACCGTTTAGCAGGAGATAAAGGAGCAAAAGTTTCTTTTGACAAAGTTCTTTTAACTTCTAACGGAACTGTAACAGTAGGCGCCCCAGCTGTAAAAGGAATCGCTGTAGAAGCAGAGATTTTGGACCATGTCCAAGCTGATAAAGTAATCGTTTTCAAAAAGAAAAGAAGAAAAGGTTACAAAGTAAAAAATGGTCACAGACAACAGTTGACTCAGATTCAGATTACTTCTATTACTGGTTTTTCAGGAGGAGCTAAGAAGAGTGCAAAGGAAACTGCTAAGCCAGAAGCTGCTGGTGCAGATAGAGACACTGTAGATTTCAGCGAAGACCATGAACTTAACTACAAATTGAAAAAGTTCAACCTTTCTCAGTCTAAAGAAAACAGAGAAACTCTAGTATCTCTTGCTGAAGGAAAAGCAACTCTTCCTCATGCAGAAGTAGATGCTTTGATTGAGAAAAATATCGCTAAATTTAAAGAATTAAAAAAGTAATAAACCCTTAAAAACCATAAAATAAAATGGCACACAAGAAAGGAGTTGGTAGTTCCAAAAACGGTAGAGAGTCTCACTCTAAAAGATTAGGCGTGAAGATTTTTGGTGGTCAGGAAGCTATTGCTGGGAACATCATCGTAAGACAAAGAGGTACTCAGCACCATCCAGGTGAAAATGTAGGAATGGGTAAAGACCATACATTATTTGCTCTTGTAGATGGTAAAGTAGTTTTCACTAAAAAGAGAGATAACAGATCTTTCGTATCTGTAGAACCAAATGCTTAAGAAGCATTGATAAAAATCCAAAAAGCCTTAGTTTTCTACTGAGGCTTTTTTATATGAATATAAATCGATTTTATTATGAATAACGATATTTTACTAAATATTGCTAGTGAATTCGGGACACCTTTGTATGTATATGATGCTGAATCAATCAAAAATCAATACCAAAATTTGACTTCAGCTTTTCCTGAAAAAACAAAATTTTTCTACGCTTGTAAAGCATTGACTAATATCAACATATTAAAATATGTAAATCAATTGGGCGCAAACCTTGACTGTGTATCTATCAACGAAGTCAAACTTGGGCTAAAAGCAGGGTTTGCTCCTGAGAAAATTTTATTCACACCGAACTGTGTAGACCTCACAGAGATAGAAGAAGCCATGAAACTAGGCATTCATATCAACATTGATAACATCTCCATTCTAGAGCAGTTTGGGAATAAATACAGCGATTCCTACCCTATCTTTATCAGGATAAATCCTCACATATATGCAGGAGGAAACCACAAAATATCCACAGGGCATATTGACTCCAAATTTGGGATTTCTATCCACCAGCTTCGCCATATAGAAAGATTGGTAAAATCCACAAAACTGAATATTGAAGGACTGCATATGCACACAGGTAGCGAAATCCGTGACCCTGATGTATTCCTGCAAGGAATGGAAATCATGTTTGAACTAGTGGAGCATTTTCCTAATTTGAAATACATTGACATGGGCAGCGGTTTTAAAATTTCTTACCACTCAGATGATATGGAAACAGACATCGCTTTACTTGGTAAAAAAGTGGAAGACGCTTTCCTTAGCTTCTGCAAAGAAAATGATAAAGAGCTGGAACTTTGGTTCGAGCCAGGGAAATATTTAGTTGGAAAATCTGGACATTTCCTAGTAAATGCGAATGTTATTAAACAAACTACTGCTACGGTTTTCGTGGGAGTAAATTCTGGGTTTAATCACCTCATCAGACCCATGTTCTATGATTCCTACCACATCATAGAAAACCTGTCTAACCCTACAGGAACGGAAAGAATCTACACCGTAGTGGGAAACATCTGTGAGACAGACACTTTCGCTTGGGATAGAAAACTCAATGAAGTCCGCGAAGGAGATATTCTGGTTTTCAGAAATGCAGGTGCGTATGGTTTTGAGATGAGTTCTAACTTTAATTCCAGACTAAAACCTGCCGAAGTTCTTTGGCTAAATGACAAAGCGCATCTCATCAGAAAAAGAGAAGTTTTTGATGATTTATTAAAAAATCAAATAGAAGTTCTATAAGTAAAATATTTTAGGAATAGAAAAATTCCAACTTAAATCTGTCAATTTGGCAGAAATTTTATATCTTCGTAAAAAATTAGAATGTGGAGAAGAAGTACATAGATGAAACACGCCAAGGTGAAGCCTATGCAATCGCAGACCTTGATGGAAATACTAAAAAACTTTTTTTGGAAAGCTATGGCTGTCAGATGAATTTTTCTGACTCCGAAATCGTAGCTTCCATTTTACAAAAAAATGGCTACAATACTACTACGGTTTTGGAGGAAGCAGACCTTATTTTACTTAATACCTGCTCAGTTCGAGAAAAAGCGGAGCAGACAGTAAGAATGCGACTTTCACAGTTCAAAACGCTAAAGAAAACAAAGCCAAGTCTCACCGTAGGTGTTTTAGGATGTATGGCGGAGCGATTGAAAACCAAACTTTTAGAGGAAGAACATTTAGTGGATTTAGTTGTTGGGCCAGATGCCTACCGAGACCTGCCTAACCTTTTGAAAGAAACTTCAGAAGGGCGAGATGCCATCAATGTGATGCTTTCCAAAGAAGAAACTTATGCCGACATCAGCCCTGTGCGTCTGAGCGGAAATGGTGTAACTGCTTTCGTGACGATTACCCGTGGATGCGACAATATGTGTACTTTCTGCATCGTGCCTTTCACTCGTGGAAGGGAAAGAAGCCGAGACCCTCATTCTATTATTAACGAGTGCAAAGAACTTTGGGAAAATGGTTATAAGGAAATCACACTCCTTGGGCAGAATGTGGATTCCTACCTTTGGTATGGCGGCGGCGCGAAAAAAGATTTTGACAAAGCTTCTGAGATGCAAAAGGCAACAGCCCTGCATTTCGCACAGCTGCTGGAAATGGTAGCACAGGCCGTTCCTGAGATGAGAATTCGTTTTGCGACTTCCAATCCACAGGATATGAGTCTGGATGTCTTCCGCATGATGGCAAAATATGACAACATTTGTAAATATGTACATTTGCCAGTACAAAGTGGAAGCGATAACATGTTGAAAGCCATGAACCGCCAGCACACCCGTCAAGAATATTTAGATTTAATAAAAGAAGCGAAAAAAATTGTTCCAGATATTGCTTTTTCACAGGATATTATGGTCGGTTTCTGCGGAGAAACAGAGCAAGACCACCAAGATACACTTTCCCTAATGAGAGAAGTGGAATACGACTACGGCTACATGTTCGCCTATTCAGAAAGACCGGGAACACCTGCACACAAGAAGATGAAGGATGATGTCCCAGCTGATATAAAACAGCGCAGACTCTCCGAGGTGATTGCCTTACAGGGCGAACTTTCTACTATGAGACTGAAAGGATATGTAGGCAAAAACCACGAGGTGCTGATAGAAGGAACTTCCAAAAAAGACCCTAACCAATGGAGAGGCCGAAATTCCCAAAATGTAGTGGTAGTTTTTGACAAACAAGATGGTCAGAAAATAGGCGATACAGTTTCCGTATACGCCTACGACAGTACACAGGGAACGCTCATTGGAAGAGTGGTTTAATTTAAATATTAAAGTTAATTTAACTTCAAAAATGTCTGACTTACAAAACATAAAAAACCGCTTCGGCATTATCGGAAATTATCCCGCGCTAAATAGAGCACTTGAAAAAGCGATACAGGTGGCTCCTACGGATATTTCGGTTTTGGTCATCGGAGAAAGTGGTACAGGGAAGGAATTTATCCCAAAAATCATCCACTCCGAATCCAAGCGCAAACACCAGCCCTACATCGTGGTAAACTGCGGTGCTATCCCAGAGGGAACGATAGACTCGGAACTTTTCGGGCATGAGAAGGGTGCTTTTACGGGAGCAACCAGCACAAGGAAAGGCTATTTCGAGGTGGCAGACGGCGGTACTATTTTTTTGGATGAGGTGGGCGAACTTCCTTTGCAGACACAGGTTCGTTTGCTCCGTGTTTTGGAAAGTGGAGAATTTATGAAAGTTGGTTCCTCGCAAATCCAAAAAACCAATGTAAGAATAGTAGCGGCAACGAATGTAAATATGATGAATGCCATTCAAGAAGGGAAATTCCGTGAGGATTTGTATTACAGACTAAATACCGTTCAGGTGGATATGCCGCCACTCCGCGAGAGAAAAGGCGATATTCATTTATTATTTAGAAAATTTGCCATAGACTTTGCCGAAAAATACAGAATGCCCGAACTGATACTTACTGAAGATGCGGTGCGGTATTTAGAAGGCTATTCATTCCCTGGGAATGTCCGCCAGCTGAGAAATTTGGTGGAGCAGATGACCGTGGTAGAGCAGAGCAGAACCATCAATGCGGAAAGACTTGCTGAATATATCCCTGCGGACAACAGACTTCCTGCAGTTTCTAATCATTCTAAAACGAATAATAATTCTGATTTCAGTTCGGAAAGGGAAATCATGTATAAAATTCTCTTTGATATGAGAAATGATATCAATGATTTGAAATCTCTGACTTCGGAACTTATCAAAAACCGAGGAACAGGAGAATTCTCTATGCACGAACAGAATCTAATTAATAGAATTTACACGCCAGATGTATCATCGGCAA
>JABCOA020000034.1 GCA_013333875.2 Flavobacteriaceae bacterium
ACAAAAATATAATTTTTTTTTGCCAAAAGAATTGATTTAACAAAAAATTATCATTTTTATTAGAAAATTATTTTTCATCAAAGCCCAAAATAGCAAAAACACAGTTGTGCAAATGTTCTATTACTTTTTTCTCTATTTTCAGAGGCAGGTCTTGTGAGGTACAGTTTAGGAATTTTTCATAAAAAGACCTGTTTCTGATGGTAAACAGCACGGTTCCTACGATGGTAGAGATGATATCTTCCGCCTTTGCAGGTTTTTTGAAAGTTCCTGTAGCAATGCCCTTTTCTATGATTTTTTCTATAATATTAGTGCAGATGAGATAGAAATCAGTGAGAAGATTTCTAACTCTTTCAGAATTTTTCATTTCTTGGGTGACAAATCCATGAAAATGAGTGTATTTTAGAACTTCTCCTACCACGAAATTGATAATTTCTTTTATCTGGATTTCTGGTCTTATGTTGCCCAATATTTGGGTAAGTTCGGAGAATTTCTCTTTGCTTCTCTGTATGCGGTATTCATACAGGCTGGTCATCATTTTTTCTTTTGAACCAAAATAGTAAGAAATCATTGCTACATTGATATTGGCTTTTTTAGAAATCTCCCTTACAGAGGTGTCCTCAAAGCCATTTTGGGCAATAAGTTCCTCAGCCACATTTAGAATGTGAATTTGTTTTGCGTTAAAAGGTTTTTGCATGTCTTTTTTGTCAATTATAGTTAAACCGAAAAGGTCTTCTACAAAGGTAAGGCAATTTTTGTGAAAAATACTAAAAAATAACATGATGAATTTCATAAAATAAATTTTGTTTTCTACTGATTTTAGTTTAAATTTGGAGAAAAATTTTAAATAAAATGAACATACCAGCAGAACTAAAGTACACAAAAGACCATGAATGGGTAAGAATAGAAGGAAACATCGCTGTGGTGGGAATCACGGATTTCGCACAGAGTGAATTAGGAGACATTGTCTTCGTAGATATTGACAGCGTGGGTGATGAGCTAAACGCAGGAGATGTTTTCGGGAGTGTAGAGGCTGTGAAGACAGTATCTGACCTATATCTTCCGCTTTCTGGGAAGGTAGTGGAGTTTAATGAAGAGTTAGAAAGTGAGCCTGAACTAGTGAACACAGACCCTTATGGAAAGGGCTGGATTATAAAGTTAGAAATAGCAGCAGGAGCAGATCAGTCAGAACTTCTTTCTGCAGACCAATATAACGAAGTGATTGGATAAGATTAGTCGCCTATTTAGATACAAGATATTGCCCATTTATTGGGCATTTCTTACTTATATGCTTCTCAGACCTAGTGAGGTTGATAGGGAGAAACATTGGTTTGAGTTTCATAACTTAGACAAGATTGTTCATTTCCTTATTTTTGTTGTTTTGGGATTCTGTTATAGGGTGGCTTTTTTTAAGCAAAAAAAAAGGTTTTTTGTGGTGGTGATGTTTATTTATGCGCTATTCACGGAGGTTGCACAGGGGCTGATGAATATGGGACGGACGATGGATTTTTATGACTTGCTTGCGGATATGATGGGGGCAGGTTTTGGCTGTTTTCTTTTTTGGCAAATTTTGTCTTATATAGAGAAAAGGAAATAGGAGGTGATTTTAGGAATACAAGATAATTCTTTGATTTTTCTTACTTTTGCAAAAATTTTCAGAGATAATTTTTTTAGATGAATAATGTTTATGATAATATTTTAGGTCTTATAGGGAACACTCCTATGGTAAGACTTAATAAAGTAGTAGAGGACAATCCTGCAAAGGTTTTTGCAAAATTAGAATCTTATAACCCAGGGCATTCCGTGAAAGATAGGATAGCTCTGCACATTATAGAAACCGCTGAGAAAAAAGGAATTTTAACCAAAGGTGCTACCATCGTAGAAACCACTTCTGGGAATACAGGGTTTTCGGTAGCGATGATTAGCGCATTACGCGGTTACAAGTGTATTTTGGCGGTAAGTGATAAAACAAAACCAGAGAAAATAGCTTTCCTAAAATCATTAGGGGCAACTGTCTATGTATGTCCTGCCAGTGTTCCTGCTGATGACCCTCGTTCTTACTACGAAGTAGCCAAAAGAATTACCGCAGAAACGCCTAATTCGGTGTATATCAATCAGTATTTCAATGAGTTAAATGTAGAAGCGCATTATCTGACTACAGGAAAAGAAATTTGGGAGCAGACAGAAGGAAAAATCACCCATCTTTTTGGATGTACGGGAACAGGTGGAACACTCTCAGGTTCAGCTAAATATATAAAAGAACAAAATCCTGATGTGAAAATCATCGGAGTGGATGCAGACGGCTCTATTCTGAAAACTTACCACGAAACAGGGAAAATTAACAAAGATGAAATTCACTCTTATCAAATAGAAGGTTTGGGGAAAAATTTAATTCCAGACACGCTTCTTTTTGATAAAATAGATGAATTTGTAAGGGTAAATGATGAAAACAGTGCCTACATGACCCGCGAAATAGCCATAAAAGAGGCTATTATGGGAGGCTATACCACAGGTGCTGTGATGCAGGCGTTTAAACAGTATGCTCAAAATCATACCTTTACGAAGGATGATGTGGTGGTGCTTATTTTCCCAGACCACGGCTCTAAATACATGACCAAAGTATACAGCGATGAGTGGATGGCAGAAATGGGCTTTACTCATAGTGATATGGCTAAATATAAAGAAGCTATTATAATATAAAAATTTGATTACTAATAAATTAGAAAAAATTATGGATATTTTTGAAAGAATTAAACAAAATCCAGGACCATTGGGTCAGTTTGCGGATTATGGTGAAGGATATTTTATTTTCCCAAAATTAGAAGGGAAAATCGGGCCGAGAATGAAATTTCAAGGGAAAGAAGTAGTTTTTTGGTCTGCCAATGACTATTTGGGGCTTTGTAACCACCCAGAAGTTTTGGAAGCAGATGCCAAAGCAGCAGCAGAATACGGAATGTTTTATCCAATGGGGGCTAGAGCGATGTCTGGTGAGACAGAAGCGCACTTGCAGTTGGAGAGAGAATTGGCTGAGTTTGTGGAGAAAGAAGCGGCTTATTTGCTGAACTTCGGTTATCAAGGGATGGTGTCTATCATAGATGCTTTGGTAACGAGAAGAGATGTTATCGTGTATGATGCTGATTCTCACGCATGTATCATTGATGGGGTAAGACTACATTTCGGGACAAGTTTTACTTACAAGCACAATGATATGGAGAGCTTGGAGAAAAACCTTGAAAGAGCAGCGAAAGTAGCAGAAGAAAACGGAGGAGGAATTTTAGTAATTACCGAGGGAGTTTTCGGAATGAGAGGTCAGCAGGGTAAATTAAAGGAAATCTGCGATTTGAAAAAGAAATTTAATTTCAGATTGTTGGTGGATGATGCTCATGGTTTCGGAACATTAGGAAAGAGAGGTGCTGGAGCAGGTGAGGAGCAAGGATGCCAAGACCAAATCGATGTGTATTTCTCTACTTTTGCTAAATCAATGGCTGGTTTCGGGGCTTTTGTGGCAGGGGACAAGCAGATTATAAGATACCTTAAATTCAACCTTCGTTCTCAGATTTTTGCTAAATCTTTGACAATGCCGATGGTTATCGGAGGATTGAAGAGATTGGAGCTTTTGAGAAGCAGACCTGAAATCAAAGCTAAACTTTGGGAGAATGTTCGCAAATTACAAAACGGACTTAGAGAAAGAGGATTTAATTTAGGAGAAACGAATACCTGCGTGACGCCTGTGTTTATTGAGGGTTCGCCAGTGGAAGCGACGCTGTTGGTAAAAGACCTGAGAGAGAATTATGGAATTTTCACTTCGGTGGTGGTTTATCCAGTGATTCCAAAAGGAAATATCTTGCTAAGGCTGATTCCTACGGCATCTCATACCGATGCAGAAATCAACGAAACTCTGGACGCTTTCGCAGCATTGAAAGAAAAACTAGATTCAGGGTTTTATAAAGAACAAGAAAAACAAATGGGCTTGAACTTTATGCCGCTTTAAAAATGATTTAAAATCCAATATTGAGCAAATCAATGTTGGATTTTTTTATTTTTGTAAAAAATATTTTTTGATGAGAAGAATTATTCTATTGGGACTGTCGGCTTTTCCTGTTTTGGGATATTCTCAGACGGAAGAAGAGGAACCAAAGGAAAAACAGATAGAAGAGGTGGTTTTTCAGAAAAAAGCCAAATCCACAGACCTTACTAATGTGCAGATTTCCTCGGAGGAGGTGAAGGAGGCGGCTACGGTTTCGGGGGGAGTGGAAACCCTGCTGAAAACCCTGCCTTCGGTAAATTCAAATGCAGAGCTGAGTTCTCAATATATGGTGCGCGGTGGGAATTTTGATGAAAATCTTACCTATATCAATGATGTGGAAATCCTTAGGCCACTTCTTATCAGAAACAGCCAGCAAGAGGGGATGAGTATCATCAATCCTGATATGGTCTCTACGGTTAATTTCTCTGCGGGAGGTTTTGAGGCGAAATATGGCGACAAGATGTCTTCGGTTCTCAATATTTATTACCGCCAGCCGAGGGGTTTTGAGCTTTCTGGTGAGGCGTCACTCATTGGCGGCAGGCTGACTTTGGGAATGGCATCCAAAGACCAAAAACTTTCGGCTCTATTCGGTGCGAGATACAGAAACACTAATTTGGTTTTAAACACGCTGAACGAAAATACCGATTTTAATCCAAAATATTTTGATTTTCAGACTTATATAAATTATAAATTTAATCCAAAATGGAATTTGTCCTTTCTGGGCTATTGGATGAATAATATCTATGAAATGCGCCCAAAGGAAAGGAGTATAGATTTTGGGACTTTGCAAAATCCTATTACGCTGGATGTCTATTATGACGGGAAGGAGGAAGACAAGTATAAAAATATGATGGGAACGGTTTCGCTCAATTTCATTCCAAATGAAAAATGGGCGTTTTCTTGGGATAATTTCGCCTATCAAAACAGAGAGCGAGAATATTATACCATTTCATCAGCATTTAGATTGTTTGTGCCAAACGCTTCTACGGGCTATTATACAGCATCTTATGATATAGGAGGGCAGACAGACCATGCGAGGAATGATGTTTTACTCAGGACTTTTGGGTCTCAGTTTAAAGTAAAATTTTCTCCTTCGGTCAATACCAAAATAGAAGTAGGCGCAAAGATAGAATCTGAAAAACTGCAAGATGCTACTAACGAATGGCGATTCGTGTCTTATAGCGGATATAGTTTTCCTATCCAAAATTATCCATTTGGGGTTTTAAATTCTGCTCCTTTGGACTTAAATTACAGCATTAGCGGAATGAACGATGTGAGTGCTACGAGGTTTTCGGCTTTTGCTCAATATTCCAAAAAATTCCTCTGGGGAGGGCATAAGATGTTTGTGAATGTAGGCGCGAGGGTGCAGAACTGGAGTTTTAATAAAGAATTTCTGTTTTCTCCAAGATTTCAGCTGGCTGTAAAGCCTGACTGGGAGACAGATATGCTGTTTCGTTTCGCGGCGGGGGTCTATTATCAGGCGCCTTATTATAGAGAAATCAAATCCCTTGATGGAAGTTTGGACAGTTCTATCAAGGCTCAAAAATCTTTGCACTTTGTCCTTGCCAATGATTATGAATTTGCATGGAAAGACCGTCCGTTTAAGCTGACTACGGAGCTTTATTACAAGAAAATGAGCAGCTTGATGCCTTATTATATGGACAATATGCGCATAAGATATTCAGGGAAAAATAATGCGAAGGGCTATGCGTATGGCATGGATGCGAGGTTGTTCGGGGAGTTTGTTCCTGGGGTGGATTCTTGGATTTCTGTGGGGTATTCCAGAATTTACGAAAATATTGATAATAAAGGCTTTATCCCTCGTCCTACCGACCAGCGTTTTCGTGTGTCTATGTTTTATCAAGACTATATGCCAAAATTCCCAAGCATGAGGGTAAATCTTACTTTGGTCTATGCGAGCGGGCTTCCTACGGGAACACCGATATTATTTAATGCAGATGGGACGCCTAATTTTGATACGGCATATCATTTCCAAAAAACATTGACCTCGTATAAGCGTGTGGATATAGGTCTTACCAAGATTTTTATAGACCAGAAAGACCATAAGCCTAAGAGTATTTTTTGGTCTAAATTCAAGGAATTAAGCCTTGGAGTTCAGGTTTTTAATGCATTTAATATTCATAATACTGTTGCTAATCAATGGATAAATGACATAGAGACAGGCTATTATTATCCTGTTCCTGTGCGATTGACAGGGCGTTTTTTCAATGCGAAATTGGAGTTTAAATTCTAATAAAAAACCACTGAGTTTATAATTCAGTGGTTTCTTTTCGTGGATTAAATATTTTGGGTTAAACAACTTTCACTACGAAATAGTTTTTCTTTCCTTTTTGAAGAAGAAGGAATTTCCCATTGATGAGGTTTTCTTCACTCGTGATGAAGCTTTCATTTACTTTGGTTTTGTTCACCGAGATAGAATTTCCTGTAAGTTCTCTCTTGGCTTCGCCTTTTGAGGAAAGGAAACCAGTTTTTTCTGAAAGCAGACTCACGATATCCGCACCGATGATTTCCTGCTTGCTGACTTCTTTCTGTGGAACGCCGTCAAAAACTTCAAGGAAAGTCTGCTCGTCAAGTTTTTTCAAGTCATCCGAAGTAGAATTTCCGAAAAGAATTTTTGAAGCCTGAATAGCCTTGTCCAATTCCGTTTTTCCATGAACCAAAATAGTAAGTTCTTCGGCTAATTTGTTTTGTAAAACTCTTAAATGCGGCGCCTCACTATGCTGAGCTGTCAGCTGTTCAATTTCTTCTTTTGGAAGCATCGTAAAAATCTTGATATATCGCTCTGCATCAGCATCAGAAGTGTTTATCCAGTATTGGTAGAATTTGTAAGGCGAAGTTTTTTCTGGGTCGAGCCAAACATTTCCACCTTCGGATTTTCCGAATTTAGTTCCATCAGCTTTCGTAATCAGCGGGCAAGTAAGCGCATAGGCTTTTCCTCCTGCGATACGGCGGATAAGCTCTGTTCCAGTGGTGATATTTCCCCATTGGTCAGACCCTCCCATCTGTAGCGTAAGGCTTTTTTCTTGGTATAAATGCAAGAAATCATACCCTTGTAGAAGCTGATAAGAGAACTCTGTAAAAGACATTCCGTCTGTGTTTTCATTTGGGTCAAAACGCTTTTTCACAGAGTCTTTCGCCATCATATAATTTACGGTGATGTGCTTTCCGATATCTCTGATGAAAGAAAGGAATGAAAAATTTTTCATCCAGTCATAGTTATTGATAAGCTCTGCTTTGTTAGGGCTATCGCTCTCAAAATCAAGGAATTTGGCTAATTGTTTTTTTATTCCTTCTATGTTGTGCGCTAGAGTTTCTTCGGTAAGCAGATTTCTTTCAACAGATTTTCCAGACGGATCGCCTATCATTCCTGTCGCTCCACCTACCAGCGCATAAGGTTTGTGCCCGCAGTTTTGGAAATGGCGAAGCATCATCACTCCTACCAAATGTCCTATGTGTAAAGAGTCGGCAGTAGGGTCGATTCCTACATAAGCCGAGCGCAGTCCTTCTAAAAGATGTTCCTCAGTTTCGGGCATAATATCCTGAATCATACCACGCCAACGCAGTTCTTCTACGAAATTTTTCATTTTTAATGAAATTTAAAAATTAGTAATAAATATTCGGAAATTAGTTTTTTTCAGCTTTAAAAATAAAAATTCACTCGGATGAAAATCCGAGTTACTCATGTTCTTCTATGATGTGTTTTAAACTCATTTTTTTAATCTGAAAACAGCACAAAGGTAAAGAAAATATTTATTTTATTAGAAATATTGTTCAAAAGTTTTTCGGAATCAAGGCGAAATAATGAATATAAATCTTATTTTTGTTGTCTAAAATCAATTTTATGGAAAGAATAGCAAGTTTTACCGTAGATCATCTGAAAATGCAGAGAGGGATTTTCGTTTCTCGTAAAGATCATGTCGGAAATGAAGTGCTTACTTCGTTTGATATCAGAATGAAAAGACCATACAAAGAGCCTGTTTTGGGGATTGCAGAGATACACACAATGGAGCATCTGGCGGCTACATGGCTCAGAAATAGCGACTGGAAAGATAAAGTTATCTACTGGGGACCGATGGGCTGTATGACAGGTAATTACCTTATTTTGGCTGGAGATTATGAGTCAAAGGATATTGTAGAGCTGATGACCAGAATGTTTAAATTCATTAGTGAGTTTGAGGGCGATATCCCAGGCGCATCTGAGGTAGAGTGCGGAAATGTCTACTGTAACAATCTTCTGATGGCAAGATACGAAGCAAAAAAATACTTGGAAGAGGTGCTTCTTAACCTAAAAAATGAAAATTTAAACTATCCGCAGTAATATATTGTTTCTGAGATAGTTGTAATTTAAAAATGGTATTTTTCTTTTATGAAAATACCATTTTGTTTTTTTAAGGAGAAATAAGTTGTAAATCTATACTTTTCCAATATTTTTTAGGAAGGAGTATGGTTTTAGAACGAACATCTGTGTAGAAAAAGAGATACATATTATCATGATTGTTCCTCAGTGTTACGCTGTTTTCATAGCGGGAATTGGAAATGCTAAAACCTGTTCTTTTGAATTGAAAAAACGGAATAGATTCTTCTTTGGAATAATGAATGTTGTATATGGCATAGTCGCCATTTCTTTTTGGAAAAATAAAAGGATAGTTTGCAGAAGCGGCAACGCCCACCATTGACTCATTTGGGTCTGTAATGCTGATATTTAGCTTTTCTAAATATTTTTTCAGGTTATCAAATTCTTTGAAAATAGTATTCGTAGAGGCGATTTTATTCAGATTGTCATCTAGAAAAAGTGTAGAATTTTTCTCACTGATGATATAGACTCTGTTCCCTTGTTCCGTTGGATAACTTTGGATTTCCTTTGGAGCGAGGATTTTTTTCTTTATTTCAAAATCTTTTTTAGAAATGAAATCAATCGTTTTTTTACTCGTAAAACCAGTCAGATAATCTCCTTCATCTCTGACTTTGATGTATTTTTTTGGAAGTTTTATTCTGCTATCCAAATCCAGATTATTCAGAAGAAAGCCATTTCCACTAGAATGAGCATACATATAATCTTTTTTATCAATGCTAATGAGATAAGTATCAATGAGATAGTCTATTTTTTCCATTTTCCCAGTCTGTTTATTTGTGATTACAGCGCCTTTGTTTCCATTTAGAACGATGAAAGGCGACTCATTATCAATCAAATAAGATACCCATTGATAAGATGGAGGCAGGGTTTCGTTTCCGTCTTTGTCCACGATGCCGTATTGGTTATTCCACCCAAATTCATAGTAATTTTGCTGTGCATTTGCGGTCAATGTAAATAGCGAAAGAATAAGAAATAAAAAAGATTTCATAATGAAGAGAATTTTATAAAGGCAAATTTATTAAATAAATCCGATTTATAAGGTTTATTTTTTTTACTTTTGTCTTTTTATTAAAATAGAAATAATTATGTCATCAGCGCCAAGTTTAGCAAAAGGAACTCGGGATTTTACAGCACAGGAAATTTACAATAGAAGATACATCATCGGTGTTTTGCAGCAGAATTTTGAACTGTTTGGTTTTCA
>JABCOA020000035.1 GCA_013333875.2 Flavobacteriaceae bacterium
TAACATAGCTCCGATGCTCACTGGGAAAAACGAAGTATAAAAACGCTCATCAGACAAATCTGAAAAACCTTCTGAAAAAAAGAAAATAATAGAAATACCCGTTCCTAAAACTCCCAAGAACAAAACTACCCTCGCCCAAAGGCTGAATTTAAAAAGGTCTTTTCGCAGCTGGATAGTTTCTATCTCTCTCTGATTAACTATCGTGACGAACATCTCCAGCGAAGATTTGTCTATTTTTTCTAATCCTTTTCTTATGATTCTAGCTTCTGGAGAAGAAATCCTTTTGCATAAATCCTTTGCGGAATCTAGGCGGTGGTCATACAGACAGTCTGCTATATTATCCAAAAAATCATCCTCCTCTGTATCCATCGATTTTAGTGATAGATATTTTTCGAAAAACGAATACAAAACGACCACTGCAAGAACAAACATAGCCACCACAAAAAAACTAGTAACCATCTGTCCGCTAAAAAGCAATTCCCAAAGTGAAATTTGATTTCCCTTCTCCATATATTTTTAATTTTTGACAAAGATAAAGGTTTTTCCTTTGAATAACGCTAATATGACCCTATTTTGTATCACGATATACAATTAAAAAAACAGACTATTCCGAAAAATAGTCTGTTTCTAGATAAAAATTAGTTATTAAAATGAATATGATATCGTCAGTTTATAATTTCTATTTCTACCTGGGTTAATCTGGAAAGTAGCCTGATATGGCTCATCCGCAGGATCATTAGAATACAAATCATTATTAGAAAGGGCATTGTTATAATATGTTTTGTTCAAAATATTTTCTACATTCAGCCCTATTCTGATGTTATTCTTCGCCTGATAATAGATTGCTCCATTTAGAAGAGTGTATGCAGGAAGAACTTGGTCATTGTTCTGAGTTCTATATGTTTCATCTGTATAGAACACACCTAGACCTATCCCAAAACCTTTCATAAATGTACGAGGCTCATAGTTTGCCCATGCATTGAAAGAGTGTTTAGGCGTCCATGGAGTTTTGTTGTGAGATATATCTGCTTTTCCTGGCTCTGGCGTTTGCATTCCAAAGAAAGCATCTGTAAATGCATAACCTACTTTAGCATAAAGCCCTTTGAAGATTTCTGCATCTGCATCTACTTCAAAACCTCTAGAATACGCTTTTCCTACTTGACTTCTCACATAATGTCCCACAATAAGGTTTTTCTTTTCTATATAGAATCCTGAAATGGTAACATTTAGTCTGTCTTTCTTTTCTAATTTAATACCTCCTTCTATCTGTATTCCTTCCTCTGGTTTAAAGAGTTTTCCTGTTCTATGGTCATGAGAACGAGTAGGTTTGAAGAAACTAGAAGAAGACCCATAGATAGTCATGAAATTCTTAATTGGCTGGAATGAAAGTGCAGCTCTGTAAGTGAAGTTATGATAAAATCCTTTGTCAGGATTTGGCTGTGCAGTTATTAACCTTTTACCATCATATGACCCATCAAAATAATCATATCTTCCTCCTAATAAAATTTTGAATCTATCTGCAAATTCTATCCAATCTTGAAGATAAAATCCTGTAACAACCTCTTTCATAGTAGTTACTTTAGTTATATCTACTCTTCTCTCTCCCATCCCAAGAACAGGGTCTACGATAGGAATATTCTGACCACTTGTTCCTTCTGTAACATCTCCATTCCATGTTCTTCTATCCAAATAAGAGAAAGTGTTCCCTACAAGCATCTTATGTTTGAAGCTCCATGTATTGAATCCAAAACTAAAGTCAAGCTGATTCATTAATGGTCTTGTAACATGTTTAAAGTGGTATGGTCCATTTTTTCTAGATAAAGTTTTCGTTGTTTTGTCTGTAAAAAGAACTTCATCCATTAAGTAATCTAATGTATCATCAAAGTAAGAAAGCTTATAGTCAAAAGTTCCCCCGAAATCAAATCTATGTTTGTATTTCAGATAAAATTCCTTTTTCTCATTTTTCAGATAGTCACGCTTATCAGATAAATTTATCATAGGATTTATCCAGTCGTAAGGCTTTCCGTCGTTTGTTGCAGGAACACCAGCATCTGCTCCATAGTGGTCATTGTTATACTGTGCAAAGAACTCCAATGTATTTTGGTGGTCTGGCGTATACTGTAGCATGAGGGAAGAGTTGAAATTCTTTTCTTTTATCCCTTTAAAGCCATCTGTATTCATCAACCCTGCATCTATACGGTATCTCAGCTTGTTAGAAATAGGCCCTCCTACTCCCATTTCTACATTATATGTATTGTAACTTCCGATGGTGAATTTCGCTTCCCCTTGAGTAGTATAAGTTGGCTTTTTTCTAATAATATTGATGATTCCACCCAATGCAGAGTGCCCAAACATATCGCCAGAAGGCCCTTTTAAGAACTCTACTCTCTCCACATTGGCAAAGCTGGCAACAGGAGCACTCTGAGTAATTGTATGTCTTTCGTCTCTGATTCCGTCATATAGAACCACAAAGTTATCAAACCCTCTTATATTAAAGAATTGGAAACCAGCATACTGCTTCACTGGATTTACCCCAGCAACCATCTTAGATGCATCCTCTATATTGTTAATATTCCATTTCTGTAATACTGCACGGTTGAGCACATTTACAGTCATCGGAGCGTCTAAGTTCTTTATGTTTAGTTTATTAACTTCTAATTTTTTCTGTGTAGAAATCACCACTTCTGGTATTTCTTTAGAGCCCTCCTTCATCACCACATAGACCACAGGAGTATTTGCTCCTACGCTTCTACTGAATGGATGAAAATTTTCTGCTGAGAAAGTCAGCGTTCCTTTTGAAGATGGGATATTGATGACAAATGTCCCTTTGTCATCGGTAATTGTTTCTGTAGTAGACCCCTCAAAACTTACCTTCACATTTGGAATAGCATTTCCTGAGGTATCATGCACTTCCCCTGTAATTACAGTCTGTGCGTATAGCCCGATAGAAGCCAATACAAAACCTGTGCTTAGAATTTTTCTAACCATTTTTTGATAATTTTTAAAGTTATTATTGATTTAAACTAGTACTCTATGGATTGTATATTATATGTCTGCGTCCGTTGATATTATGTATTTCTGATTCCACATCGAATAATTCCTTTAACAGCTCTGGCGTGAGCACCTCATCCGTAGGCCCCTGCAATAGGACTTCGCCTTTTTTCATCGCAACCAGCTCATCGCAGTATATAGATGCTATATTCATATCATGAATCGCCGAAAGAACTGTAACTCCCATATTTTTAATGATATTCATAATCTCTATCTGATGCCCTATGTCCAAATGGTTCGTAGGCTCATCTAGAATGATGAATTTACTTTCCTGTACCAAAAGTCTTGCTATCAAAACCCTTTGTTTCTCACCTCCCGAAAGGGTATTAAAACTACGGTCTCTATAGTCCTCCAGTTTCATTTCGTGGAGTACCTTGTCTACTTTTTCTAGGTCTTCTTTGGAATAGTTTTCTAGTGTATCTTTGTGAGGATATCTCCCCATCTCTACCACCTGCTGAACGCTAAAATCAAACTGACCACCAGACTCCTGAGCCAAAACTGCTATTTTTTTCGCTCTTTCTCTTCCTGACAGCTGGAACAAATCATGTTCATCAAAAAAGATTTTACCGCTTGTGGGCTTATTTACTCCATATATAGTTGTCAGCATCGTTGATTTCCCTGAACCATTATGCCCTATCACTCCCACAAAAGAGTTTTCTCTTACTTTGAAGGATACACCTTTTAGGATTTCAACTTTACCTACTTTAAAATTCAAATTCTCTACTCTCAGCTTCTCCATTATTTTCCTGATTTAAATGAGTAATTTTTGTCCATCAGCATCCAAAGGAAGAACGGCCCTCCTATAAGTGATGTAAGGATACCTATCGGTAAGTCCTTCGGATAGAAAGCATTCTTAGCAAAAAGGTCACAGCAGAGCAAGAAAATCGCTCCTATCACCGCTGCCATAGGAACCAGTCTTACATGCTTATTTCCGCAGAGCATTCTCGCTATGTGCGGCACCATCAACCCCATGAATCCTATCGCTCCCGTTGCTGATACCAAAACAGAGGTTAGCAATGATGCTACGATAACTATAAAAGTTTTCATCAAATTAACATTCATCCCCAGCATCGTAGCGTTTTCATCTCCGAAAAGCAATAAATCCAATGATTTAGACAATCCTAAAACTACGAAAATCACCAAAATAAGCACCACAAAAGGAATAGGCAGCAGTTCCCAAGTAGCACCTCCCAAACTTCCCATCGTCCAGAACAATGCACTTTTCACTTGGCTCGCATTTTTTGCTAAAGAAATTATCAAATCCGTAAGCGCCGTAAAAATAGTAGATATAGCCAATCCAGAGAGAATCAGCCTTGTAGTAGATGTATTTCTTCCGTATTCTGTTCCTATCACGAAAACCAGCACACTACATATCAAAGTTCCTATGAAAGCCCCTGTAGAAACAGATGCCAGCCCCATAGCTCCTCCTCCCAAAACAATGACAAACACCGCTCCTGTAGATGCCCCCGATGCTAAACCAAGTACATATGGATCTGCGATAGGGTTTTTGGTCACACACTGCATCAGCACACCGCAGACAGCAAGTCCCGCACCGCAAATTATTGACAATAAAACCCTTGGAAGTCTCACCTCCCAGATTATAGTTTCATGCGTCAGTGGCCAGTATGGCTCATAGATTTCTGTTCCTGTTATTTTATTTGCTGCTATTTTATACGCTGTTTCTGCATCTAGATTAGAGGTTACCACCCCTATCGCCATTACAAACAGCACAAATAAAACCACACACAATATCGAAAATACGACTCCAAATCGATATCTACTTTTCATACAACAATTTATTTAATTTAATTATAAAATCTATATTCCTAACCCCTGGTGAAATATCCTCCAAAGCTATTTTATGGATATTATCATTCTTTACTGCTGGTAGATTTTTTAGTGCTGGGTGTTCTTTCAGCGCCTTTTTCTTATCTTCATAAGATGAGCGCCCTTCTCCCTCCATATCTGCTATTATAATGATTTCTGGGTTTCTATCTACTAAACTTTCGTATGATACGAACACATGGTCTGCCGACTGGTCCGCATAAACATTCTGCCCGCCTGCTCTATTTATAAGGTCCGTAGTAAGTCCCGCAGAAATATATAGCCCGTTTTCTATAACTGAGAAAACCAAAACTTTTGGTTTGTTTTCCTTTTTTATAAAGTTTTTCTGTGCGTTTTCCAGTTTGGCTTTCATCTCAGAAACCACTTTTTCTGCATTTTTTTCTACTTTAAAAATCTTTCCTAAAGTATAGAAGTCTTCATAAACCGTTTCAAGAGTTTCATTATCCCTCACTGCTTTTGCGATAAATGGATAAATTCCCTTATCGATAAGCTCCTGTGGTGTTCCCGTAGCCTCTGCTTTGATTGCTCCGTCCCATCCAGAAACGAAATCCACTCCTGAAAGCAAAAACTCTTCTTTGGAATAAATAGCATGATGCCCTTTAAGTCTTACAGGAATCTTATCATATGCCTCTTTAAACTCTGGTAAAATAGGCCCTTCCTCTGTCGCCACTACTATTTTGTCTCCTAAACCTAAAGCCAAAAACATCTCCGTCATAAAATGCGAAAACAAAACTGCCTTCTCTGGCGTTTTATTCACATTCACGACCAAAGTATCCGCGCCGTCATTAAATTCATATGAAAAATACGCCTCCTTTTTTTCTTCTTTTGTTTCTTTTGAAGAAGCCTCTCCTGCACCTTTGGAACAAGACAACTGGGCTAATAAAATCATCGATGATAAAACTACCTTCAATACTTTCATTTCAATTCTTGTTAAAAATTCTAGCAAAAGTAACATTTTAAATTTATCATCACAAATAAAATATCATCTTTTTTCAAAAACATGACACTAGTCAGTATTTATTGTTTTTCTTTTTTCTCATCGGTATTTTTTCTACTTTTGTGGTCTTTAATTGTAATAAAATGGGGAAAAATGAATTGGCTCGTTTTGCCGAAAACAAGACACTTCCGAATGTAATTCAGCCCACACGAGAGGAGGCTATGAATGGCTTTTATCTAAAAGGAAAATGGAGACAGGATTTCTTTAAAAATGATAAATCCATCGTCCTAGAACTCGGCTGTGGAAAAGGAGAATACTCTGTAAACATGGCAAAAGCATTCCCTGATAAAAATTTCATCGGGATAGATATAAAGGGGGCGAGATTTTGGTTCGGTGCAAAGGAAGCCCACACTTTGGGAATGAAAAATGTGGCTTTTCTGAGAACGCAGATAGAGCTGATAGAGCATTTCTTCGGCAAGGAAGAAATTGATGAAATATGGATCACTTTCCCTGACCCACAGATAAAATACCGCAGAACCAAACACAGGCTCACAAATCCTGAATTCCTAGAACGATACAAAAAAATCCTAAAGAAAAATGCTGTAATTCACCTAAAAACGGATTCTGAATTTCTGCACGGATACACTCTGGGACTACTACAAGGGCTCGGACACGAGATTTTATCCGCCCACCACGACATCTATGGTGCGCCTGAATACGACCCAGAAACACCGCTGCTCAGAGAAGTGAGAACCTACTACGAGGAGCTTTTCTCTTCCAAAGGGAAAACCATCACTTACATTAAATTCAAAATTAAATAAAAACTGATTATCATATATTTACAAGTTTAAAAAATTACTACTCTAAGTATGACAGCAGAAAAAATCATTTTAGGCATAGACCCAGGAACCACTGTGATGGGATTTGGTATCATTTCTACAAAGGGCAGTAAAATGGAGTTGGTCTCCATCCACGAACTTGTGCTAAAAAAATACCCAAACCACGAAACAAAACTAAAATACATTTTTGAGAAAACGCTAGCGCTCATTGATGAATATCATCCTGATGAAGTCGCTCTGGAAGCGCCTTTTTATGGGAAAAATGTGCAGAGTATGCTGAAACTCGGGAGAGCGCAAGGAGTGGCAATGGCAGCCAGTCTATATCGTGATATTCCCATCACAGAATATTCGCCCAAGAAAGTAAAAATGGCGATAACAGGAAATGGAAACGCCAGCAAGGAACAGGTAGCCGCTATGCTGAAAAACCTGCTCGGTCTCAAAGAATTTCCAACCAAATATTTAGATGCGTCCGATGGGCTTGCGGTGGCGGTTTGCCATTATTTTAATTCTAATAAAGCGGAAAAAAGTGCTTCATATTCCAGCTGGGATAGTTTTATCAAACAAAATCCTGACAGAATCAAATAAATCCATCTGCATGAAAAAATTATTTTTAGTTTTCTTTACTTTCGTTATTTGTTTTATGAAATCACAAGACATCGTTTCTATCATTAAAAATAATCCTTCTAAAAGAACTGATTTAAAAATCCAATTAAACGAAGAAAATCCGCATCACTACATTCCCATTTCCGTCATCAATGGGAAGGAAAAAGGACCTGTATTCGCCATCTTGGCAGGCGTTCACGGATACGAATATCCTCCTATAATGGCGGTTCAGGAGCTAATGAAAGAGATAGACCCAGCCAAACTAAAAGGAACGCTGATAATTTTACCTATTACGAACATTGGTGCTTTTTATGAGCGTGTCCCTTACCTGAACCCAACGGACAAGAAAAACTTAAACATCGTTTTCCCAGGTAAAGAAAACGGCACCATCACGGAAAAAATCGCAAATTACATCACTAAAAACATTATCCCTATTTCAGATGTTTTTCTGGACATTCACGGAGGCGATGCCAATGAGGATTTGGTTCCTTTTGCCTGCTACTATGACAACAAAAATTCTACTGAAAAAACCAAAACAGCCCTAATACTTTCGGAGGCATCTGTACTGCCCTATATCGTGAGTTATACTTATAACATTACCAAAACAGAACCAGCGCTTTACGCCTTTAAACAAGCCGTTCAGAATGATGTCGTTGCACTGAGCCTTGAAGCGGGAAAACTCGGAGTAAACGGAAATGATGAAGTAAAAATGCTGAAAGAATCCATCTACAACATGATAGGAATGATGAAAATGTATTCTTCGGCGCCGTATAAAAAACCTGCTTCTCGTAAGACTTTCACAAAACAAACTTATATAAAAGTTCCTGTAAGCGGAATTTTTTACAGCAAACACAAGGCAGGCGACCATGTAAAAAAAGGCGATGATTTAGGCTATATTACAGATGAGTTCGGAAATTTACTTCAAAAAATATCCGCACCAGAAAGCGGAATAATTCTTTACAAAATAGGAACTCCTCCCGTAAACAAAGGAGAAACCATGTTCTGCATCACTTGGTAAAATAAAAAATCCCACTCTATGAAGTGGAATTTTTGTTATATGATTTTGAGGTTTATTAGAACCAAGCAGCCAACATCGTAGTGATGAAGAAGTTATTCTTAACATTTGGATGAGACTGGTCTATCTTTTGGAAAATAGGGTCTTTGGACTGTAAGTTTCTGAATTCTAGACGCCACATCAAGTTTTTATTGATTAAATAATCAAAGTTTAATGATGCTCCCCAGATTTGGAATCTCTGCCCTCCTCCGAAAGTCATAATATCTTTAGAATCATCAAAATACTCTACTCTTCCCGCTGTAGAGAATTTAGGTGTGAAATAATATTTCGCTAAAATGTTAGGAGACCACCAGAAGTAGTGCTTGTTAGAGCCTTCCGCAGACTGCTCTGCACCAACATCAAACACGAACTGGAATTCTAACTTGTCACTCGCCTTATAGTTCGTATAGAAATTATTAAAATATCTCATTTTAGTTTCCGTAGCGGGGTCTTTTCCTATATAAGCAGAAGAATTAAAGAACCAATTTTCATTTGGCTGGTAAGCCACTCTCGCCCCAAATGCCGGCAATTTTGTGTTGCTGTTTTGTCTTTTGATTATCTGCCATCCGTTATAGACTCCTCCCATGAAAGTCCATTTATTATTGTCTGTAATGTAGGTAATCTGCGCCCCTGTCATGAAGAAAGGCTCTTGTGCTACAGCGATAGTCCTTGTCAAAGCGAGATTGTCTTTGCTGATTTCCCCTTCTGAACCGATGTAAGACGGCATCACCCCAGCATCTATCCAGAGATTTTTAGTTTTAGAAATTCTAAACCCGATGTTCGCTTCTTGAACTAGTTTCAACATTCCTTGTTCTGCTGACAAGTTGTCTTCTGGGTAAGTTCCCGCCATCAGGGCTATATTAGCACGCATATTGTCTGTTGCGTATTCTGCTTTTAGCCTTGCTATGTTTACATTCACCTCATTGTGTCGGTTAAATGTATAAAAAAACGGCTGTCTGATGTGGTCTGCTCTCTGATTAAAATCATACGAGTAGAAAACCTCCGTATATCCAGAAATAGTGAAGTTTGATAACTTGTTAGAAACCTCTTGTTTAGGCTCTTCCACTTGTAGCTGTTCCTTTTCTTCTCCTTCCTTAGAAAATAGATTTTGACTCATCAAAATCATTCCCAAATACACAATTGCTCTTTTCATATAATTATTGATTTTACGGATACAAAGGTAATTTTTTTTCAAAGATAACCAAGATTTAGCCGCGCTATTTTACATTTTGAATAACCAAACGCACCCTGCCTTTCATCTTTTGTGCACAAAAACTGTTATTTCTCATAAATAAAAACTACCAAAAAATAGGTCAATTATCCTTATATTTGCAAAAAATAAGGAATTATATGTCAAAGAGAAAAATGATTACCGCTGCCCTGCCTTATGCCAATGGACCTGTGCATATCGGGCATTTGGCGGGTGTATATATCCCAGCTGATGTTTATGCAAGATTTCAGAGAAATACGGAACAGGAAGTTGCCTTTATCTGTGGTTCTGATGAACACGGGATTCCCATCACCATCAGGGCAAAAAAAGAAGGCATCACTCCGCAGGATGTGGTGGATAAATATCATGAAATCATCAAAAGATCTTTCACGGATTTAGGGATTTCCTTTGATGAATATTCCAGAACGACCTCCAAAAAACATTATGAAGTAAGCCAAGAGTTCTTCCTAAACCTTTATAACAAAGGTAAATTCGAGGAAGAAATTTCTGAACAATTTTTTGATGAACAGGCAGGAGAATTCCTTGCCGACAGATATATCGTAGGTACATGCCCAAAATGCAGCAATGAAAATGCCTATGGCGACCAATGCGAAAAATGCGGTTCTACCCTTTCGCCTACGGAACTTATCAACCCAAAATCCATGCTCAGCGGTAACACGCCTGTTTTAAAGGAAACCAAAAACTGGTATCTTCCTCTAAACGAGTATGAAAACTTCCTAAACGAATGGATTATCAAAGGACATCAGGACGACTGGAAACCTAATGTATATGGACAAGTAAAATCTTGGCTCAATGATGGACTAAAACCAAGAGCCATGACTCGTGACCTAAACTGGGGCGTTCCTGTTCCGCTTCCAAATGCAGAGGGCAAGGTGCTTTATGTTTGGTTTGATGCGCCTATCGGTTATATTTCTTTCACGCAGGAATGGGCAGAGAAAAACGGCAAAAACTGGAAAGATTTTTGGCAAAATGAAGAAACAGACCTTATTCATTTCATTGGGAAAGATAACATTGTCTTCCACTGCATCATTTTCCCATCGATGATGAAAGCTCACGGAGATTACATCATGCCGAAAAATGTCCCTGCATTTGAATTCCTTAACCTTGAAAATGATAAAATTTCTACTTCGAGAAATTGGGCTGTATGGGCTCACGAATATGTAGAGGATTTCCCTGACCAACAGGATGCACTGCGCTACGCACTGCTTTCTTCGGCACCAGAAACAAAGGATAATAATTTTACTTGGAAAGATTTTCAGACCAAAAACAATTCGGAATTGGTAGGAATTTTTGGGAATTTTATCAATCGTGTGACGGTTCTTACCCAGAAATATTACAACGGAATCGTTCCTCAGCCTAATGAATTTGAGCAAGTGGATAAAGACCTTTACCACGAAATACAGCAAATTCCAGAAAAAATCGGTAAAAACCTAGATGAATTCCGCTTTCGTGATGCCCTTACCGAGATGATGAATTTAGCAAGATTAGGGAATAAATACCTTGCAGATGAAGAACCTTGGAAAGTGATAAAAGACAATCCAGAACGCGTGAAAACACAGATGTTCTGCGCATTACAGGTCGCTGGAGCGCTGGCGTATTTGTGTGAGCCGTTCCTGCCTTTTACTTCCCAAAAAATGAAATCTGGACTAAATCTCGGAAACAAAAACTGGTATGAAGTCCTAAACACGCCGCCTATTCCGACAGGGCATCAAATCAATGAAATGCCGCTGCTTTTCTCTAAAATAGAGGATGATGTGATAGAAGCGCAAATCAAAAAGCTGGAAAACACAAAAATAAACAACCAAAAAACCAATCCTAACGCAAACCCTATGAAAGAACAAATTTCATTTGATGATTTTACGAAAATAGACCTTAGAACCGCTACAATTTTAGAAGCTGAAAAGGTAGAAAAAGCTGATAAATTACTAAAACTAAAAGTAGATACTGGCGTAGATGTTCGCACCGTGGTTTCGGGAATTGCAGAAAGTTTCAGCCCTGAGGAAATCATCGGCAAACAAGTGATGATTCTTCTAAACCTCGCTCCAAGAAAAATCCGAGGAATAGAATCCCAAGGGATGCTGTTGCTTACAACCAAACCAGATGGCAAACTATCTTTCGTGACGCCTGATGAAAAGGTAGAAAACGGAATAGAGATTGGCTAATTTTAGGCATAAATAATTTGAAAATCTTATCATAAATCAATTTTTTGAATAGTTATTAGCAATATCTTTGTATCAATAAAATTAGGAAATATGAAAAATATAGCATCATTATTATTTATGGGTTTAATGGCTGTAAATTCATTTGCCCAAAATGCTTTAAAATCAGACCCTGCGCACAGCAGAATTCAGTTTTCGGTAACTCACTTGGGAATTAGCGAAATTACAGGGAATTTTGAGAAAGCTACTCTAAATATAAATGTTGATGAAAAGAATTTCACAAACTCTAAAATCAATTTCGTAGTGGATATGAATTCTATCAACACGCACATAGAGGCAAGGGACAACCATCTCCGAAACGAAGATTTCTTCAATGTGAAAAAATTTCCAGAGATGACTTTCCAAGGAACCAGCATCAAAGCGATGAAGAAAAACCTGTACCAAGTAACGGGAAATCTTACGCTTCACGGTGTAACTAAGCCTGTTACCGTAAATATGCTGTA
>JABCOA020000036.1 GCA_013333875.2 Flavobacteriaceae bacterium
ATCATTATGTATTAGTTTTGTTAGTTTTGTTCCATTGTATATGAAGGTTATTTCTGCACTTAGTTTGTTAGATCTATCATAATAAGAATACTTCATAGGAAGAATTCCTATTTCATTGGTTGCAGGTGTCTGAGGCGTTGTAGGGTTTGTGTTGTCATTATCCCTGCTGCACGAAATAATCATTGCTCCCATAAGAGCTGAAAATAAAAGTTTTTTCATTTTATATTACATTTAAAATTAGTTGGACAAATATAAGAATAATATCTTTAAACCAAAAATAGAAAACTCCCTAATAAAGGGAGTTTTTGCGTTATATGTTGTATTCTATTGTGTAATAACCATTATCCTCATATAGTCCTAGTGTGACAGTATCTCTAGTTTTGTATGCTATTTTTGTAGGATAACCATTAGTGTTAAAAGTATATGCTGCTTTAGTTTGATATGTATAACCCTCAGCGGAAGGATAATGACCGATAGGTTGATCATATAAATATGTAATTAATTCACCTCTTGTATAAGAAAAAGGAAATACCAAGCCATTAATTTTTTCTTTTTTAATTGTAAGAGATGAATAGTAAAGTTTATCCAATCCTTTTATGTTTTTTAAAAAACTATGATGATCTGCATATTGGTAAATAAAGGTATTATCATCTTTCTGAGTGATTTTTCCCCATGTATCTTTTTGTTCAGAAACTTCTACTATTTTTATTGGTCTTTTCTGTGCATCTAGTGTGTAGGTAATTGTAGATACAAATGTATTCCTTTCAGTACCTAGGATTCCAGATGTTTGTTCTGCTGTTATAGTAGAGCCATTGATGGTATATGTTGTATTTTTTTCAGTAGTTGCATCACCTTGGCGATAAAGTTCTTCATATTCAGATATGAGATTTCCATTAGCATCATAACCAAACTTAATGTAATAATCCTCAGACCTTACAGAAGTAATTAAATCACCTGTATAAGTGAAAATTACATCTTTGTTATTGTGGGTAAGTTTTACCAGCTTATTTTCATCATAACTAAAAGTAATTACTTCATCTGCTTTACCAGTTTCAGAATAGGTCATTTTGGTTGGTAGAATACTTGTGTCATCAATTGTAGGTGCAGGACTTACATTATCATTATCCCTGTTACACGAAATAATCATCGCTCCCATAAGAGCCGAAAATAAAAGTTTTTTCATTTTATATTGAATTTAAAATTAACTATACGAAGATAAGAAAATATCTTTAAACCAAAAAGAGAAAACTCCCTAAAAAAGGGAGTTTTTGTGTTATTTATTGTATTCTATGGTGTCATAAGCACCACTCTCTTCATATTGTCCTGTGATATGGTCTGGAGTTTTGTATATTATTTTCGTAGGATAATTGTTAGTGTTTAAGGTATATTCAGCCTTAGTCTCATATGTATAATTTTCATTCGAAGTAGAACCATCAGAATGATAAAAAGTTACATTCACTTCTCCTTTTATATAAGAATAAGGAAATACCATACTAATAATTTTTTCTTCTCCAATTTTAAGAGATGAATAGTAAAGTTTATCCAATCCTTTTATGTTTTTTAAGAAACTATGATGATTTGCATATTGGTAAGTAAAGGCATTATTGTCTTTTCGTCTAATATTTCCCGATGTGTCTGTTTCTTCATAAGCCTCTACTATTTTTATTGGTTTTTTCTGTGCATCTAATGTGTAGGTATTTGTAGATACAGATGTATGAACTAACCATAAACCTGAAGAACCATAGTTTTTAGCTGTTTGTTCTGCTGTTATAGTAGAACCATTGATGGTATATGTTGTATTTTTTTCATTAATTTTAGCACCATGGTTATAAAGTTCTTCATATTCAGATATGAGATTTCCATTAGCATCATAGCCAAACTCAAGGTATTTATCCTCAGATCTTACAGAAGTAATTAAATCTCCTGTATAAGTGAAAATTACATCTTCATTATTCTGGGTAAGTTTTACCAGCTTATTTCCATCATAACTAAAAGTAATTACTTCCTCATTATCACCAGGTATAAAATAGGTGAATTTGGTTGGAAGAATACTTGGATCATCGATTGTAGGTGCAGGACTTACATTATCATTATCCCTGTTACACGAAATAATCATCGCTCCCATAAGAGCCGAAAATAAAAGTTTTTTCATTTTTTATTGATTTTAAAATTAACTATACGAAGATAAGAAAATATCTTTAAACCAAAAAGAGAAAACTCCTTAAAAAAAAGGAGTTTTTGTGTTATTTGTTGTATTCTATTGTGAAATAACTATTGTTTATAGTTTCAAATTGTCTATTGATGTGGTTTTTAGCTTTAGGTTGTATTTTAATAGGATAGTTGTTAGCATTTACAGAATATTCTACTTTAACCTCGTTAATATAACTATTATTGTGAGGGCTGCCACCAAAATGATAATAGGTTCTATTGATATCCTCTTTCATATAAGAAACGATATTATGAGGAAAATCCTCATTATTAGAAAGAAAATCAGAATAGGTCAATTTATCAAAACCAACTATGTTTTCTATTAAACTATGATGATTTGCATATTGGTAAGTAGTAGTATTATTATTCGTCTTTTCAATAAGATTTCCTATTGAGTCTCTCTCTTCAGAAACTTCCACACTTTTTATTGCTCTTTTCTTTGCATCTAATGTGTAAGTGATGGTAGAAGTGGATATAGAAGATAGAGTTCCAGTTATATCATCATAATTTTTAGATATCTTTTGTGCTGTTACAGTAGAACCATTGATGGTGTATGTTGTATTTTCTTCTAAAACTTTAATAGTACCACTATAAGATTCTTCTTTTTCAGAGATAAGGTTTCCATTAGAATCATAATTAAATACATGAGAACTTCCATCAGGATTATTTATAGAAGTAATTAAATCTCCTGTATAAGTGAAAATTACATCTTTGTTATCATGAGTAGCTTTTATGAGCTTATTTCCATTATAACTAAAAGTAATCACTTCATCTGCTTTACCAGTTTGAGAATAGGTAAGTTTGGTTGGAAGAATTCCTGTTTGACTGATTGCAGGTGTCTGAGGCGTTGTAGGGTTTGTGTTGTCATTATCCCTACTGCACGAAATAATCATCACTCCCACAAGAGCTGAAAATAAAAGTTTTTACATTTTATATTGATTTTAAAATTAATTGGACAAATATAATGATTTTCATCTAAAAATAAATTCCGTATTTTTGGAGTTTCAATTAAGAATTCGCATCCTATGATAGAGCTTATTTTTTCTGCTGTCGGTTTGGGTTTTATGCTTAGTTTGGTATTCATTGGGCCTGTTTTCTTCCTTTTGGTGGAGACCAGCCTTTCGCGAGGGCATCGGCATGCATTGGCGCTGGATTTGGGCGTGGTTTTTGCGGATATAGTGTGCATTGTGGCTGCGTATTTCAGTAGTCAGGACATTATCCACATCATAGACCAATACCCGAGTTTTTATAGGATTTCGGCGCTTATTATCTTTGTTTATGGGATTTATATGATTGTTTCCAAAACCAGAATGCACATCGCAGGCGAGGAAAGACTCATCAACCAAAACTATCTGAAAACTTTTCTCAATGGTTTCCTGCTGAATATTCTGAACATCGGTGTGGTGCTTTTCTGGCTGGTAACGGTGATTTTCATTAGAAAAAACTATCCCGATACGGGCAGATTTTTGCTTTATATCTGTTTGGTTATCGGGACATATCTTTTGATAGATTTGGCAAAAATCTATTTGGCGAAACAATTTCACAATAAACTCAATCAGCAGGTAGCCAATAAAATCCGAAAAGGTGTAGGCTTTATTCTGCTGGTTCTGAGCGTGTTTATTTTCCTTCAAAGTTTTAAATCTTTTAACCAACTGGACAAAAGATTAGAAGAAAAAGGCATCAAACGAGAAGAGATAAAGTAAAAAGATACTCAATAACAGACACTTATGGTGGTTATATTCCCAAAAAACCTTAAAAAAGGCGATAAAATAGCAGTCGTTTCTCCTGCTGGTTCGGTAGAAGAAGAGCAGATTTTATCCACGCTGGAGCTCATAAAATCCAAAGGCTATGAGCCTGTTCTCAGTCCTCATTGTCTGGGCAGATTTTCCTTTGGGTACAGCTATTCTGGAACGGAAAAACAGCGAATTTCTGACCTGAACTGGGCATTGAATAGTGATGAGGTTTCTGCCATCTGGGCTACGCGCGGTGGCTATGGCTGTCAGCATCTTTTGGGACATCTAAAACTAAAACATTTCAAAGAAAATCCGAAATGGTACATCGGCTATTCGGATAATACTGTTATCCAAAGTTTCCTCTTGAAAAAGGGCTTTGCAAGTATCCACGGACAGACGCTGAAGACCTCATCTTTTGGAGTTTC
>JABCOA020000037.1 GCA_013333875.2 Flavobacteriaceae bacterium
GATAGATAATTTTGGTTTAAAAGTACTTGCCCAATTCAACACATAATCTGTAAGTACTTTTCTAGATTTCACATCCATCAGTGCCCAATCCTCACCATCTTTGGAGTATGGAACTAGATCTGTAGGTTTGTAACCTTTTATTTTATCTACAATATACTTTTGTACTATTTCTTTATCACTCTGTGCAAACCCCAATGCACCTATACCAAGCATCACAGCTAATAAAATTCTTTTCATTTCTTATTCTTTTATTTTTGTGTGCAATTTACGGATTTTTTGATTTGATTTTAAGAAACTTCTTTGTTTTATAATAAACAAGGGACTTTTGAAAATTCAAAAGTCCCTAAGCAATAGTTTCACTATTTTTATTTATTGGATTTCCGAGAGTTATCCTCTTTTGTGATGTAGATACCATCATCCAAAGCCGTTTGTATAAATTCATAACCACAATAGGCACAGTGAGTTACACCATCTCGTTTGGCTCGTCCTGCCCCGCAGTTTGGGCAGTCCTGCGTATCAATTTCAGCAGTGTCTTTCGGCTGGAAAATATCATCTCCGTATTTTTTCTGAGCCTGAGACCTTTGTTTCATTCGTTCCAGAAAAGACATTGCTTTTCCAGAAGATTTATTTTCATCCTCCATTGGTTTATTATTTTAATGCCTGATTATCAAAGACTTGATAATATTTCTGCTTTCTTTTCCTTGTATTCGGTTTCATCTATAAGCCCACTCTCAAAAAGCGTTTTTAGTTTTTGAAGTTTGGCCGTGGCATCATCTTGAACCGAATTTTGTGGCTGGTTTTGCTGTGTCTGCTGCTGCATCGCACTTATCATAGCCCCCATCGCCATGCCCTCCTGTATTCCTGAACTTATATTACTGCGGTCATTCCCTATCGCGATTGCTGTATTAAATTTCTGGAAACGCTCCATATCGCCTATCATATTCATATTAGTCACCTTGTCGTAGAACTCCGTAACCTCCTCTGGGAGAGTCGCAGAACTCACCATAAACTGGGTAACTTCCACTCCAAAATCAGCAAAATAAGGCTCTATAAGCGGACGGATTTTTTCGCTCAAAGCAGTCATATTTCCAGCCAAATCAAGAACCGAAAGCCCTGCATTAGAAAGCACCTCACCAAACTTCGGTGCGATGAAATCCCTCAACTGGTTTTCAAGCTCAAAGACCGTAAGCAGCGGATAAGTTCCTGCATATTCTTTGAAAAACTTCGCTACATCCGTGATGCGCACATTATATGAACCAAAAGCCCTTACACGAACCTGCCCAAACTGCGGATCTCGCATAAGAACTGGCGCCGGCGTTCCCCATTTCAGATTTACAAACTGCTTGGTCGAGAAATAATATACATCAGCCTTGAATGGACTTTCAAAGCCATACTTCCAGCCTTTAAGTTTGGAAAGAATCGGAATATTTTTAGTGGATAATTCGTGCGTTCCTGCTGGGAAAACATCCGCTGCCACACCTTCGTTCAGGAAGAGTGCTGTCTGGCTCTCGCGCACGATGAGTTTCGCTCCGTTTTTTATTTCTTTATCTTGGTCTGGAACTTTCCACATTAGTAAATTCGGGTCTGGTTCCACCCATTCTATAATCTCTAAAAACGGAAGTTTTGAATTTGTATCTGCCATAACTTTATTTTTGTAGTGTAAAATTATGACATTATGATACTCCTGCCAAAAAACAGCGTCTACAAAGTGTCTACTTATTTTGTAATGTTTTGATTTTCAATATTTAAACAATATTTTGCAAAAAATCTTCCAAGTCTTTTTCCTTGTCCAAATTCAGTTTTTGTTTAATTCTGTATTTGGTCATTCGGATACTTTTGGGCTCTACATTAAAGATTGTTGCGAGTTCTTTGGTAGACAATTTCAAATGAATATACGCACAATATCTAAGGTCAAGAGGCGTAAGCTTGTTATCCGACAAGGCATTCAGCTTACTGAAAAACTCTGGGTGGATTTCCTGAAACTCCTTCACAGACTGGTCCAGCGCTTCCTCCATTCGTTTCTCTTGTTTTAGTATCGTGTCTATATTTACATCGGTTTCCTTAGCTTTTATACTCTCTCTGATTTCATCCAAAAGCTGATTTTTCCGCTCTATTTGGAGGGCGTTTGCTAAAGCTTCCTTGTGCATTTGGTCATTTTTTAACCGAAGTAATTCCTGCTGCTCTTTTAGGCGGGCTTGCTCTTCTTGTTCCAGTAGAATACGGAGTTTAGACTCTCTTTCCACTCTTATTTTTTGAATAGAGAGCAGACGACGCTGTTTTTCTTTATGTAAAGCCTGAGCCTGAGCTTCCTGCTTTTCTTTTTGGAGGCGAAGTTCTTTTTCCGCCTGTAGTTTCATCCTATTAGCATAGTTTCTACGCACCAAAATCAGCAGAAATACAGCCATAATAGCCAAACTGATGTAGAGATAATTTTGGATTCTCCTATTTTTTTCTCTCTCTTTTACTACTTCTATTTCGGATTTTATACGCTTGTTTTCGTATTGGGCTTCCAGCTTGTGGGTTTGTTCCTGCTGGTTTTGGTCGTATATTTTATCGTTGTATTGTTCTTTTTGTTTTTTGAAAAATAATGCCTTTTCAAAGTTATTATTATTTTGATACAACTGAGAAAGCGCCTCCGAGATAGAAGCCAAAGTATGGTAATCTGGCGAGGACTGCTTCTCCATATCAGAATAGGCATCCACCAGTAGTTTTTCAGCCTTGTTAAAATCCCCTTGACGAATGGCTAGCTGCGCCAAAAGCCCGTCTGCATTGGCTTTCACTGACGAACTTGCATCTCGGTTCAGGGAAGTCTGCTTGGCTATTTCTGTATATTTTCTTATGCTGTCTGCGCTTCCTTTGGTCTGATAGTAGTAGTCTGCAATGTTGATATTGGTAATGGCATAAGTCTCTGGACTCACAAAATTAGGATGCTTATGATAGACCTCTGCTGATTTTTTGAGATAAATCAATATACTATCCATATATTCTGGCTTTGGATTTTCTTTATACAGAAGCCCCATAGATGTAGACATAGCCGAATAGGCATTGGACAGCAGGTTGTAGTTTTTAGCTTTTTGAGCCGATTTTACAGCATCTATGGCGTATTTATAAGCCTGAGCCGTATGGTCAAGACTCGCGTGAGCCCCATAGAGAATGTAGTATATACGAGGTTTTAGCAGGTCTAAATTATGTTTCTGCGCCAAATCCAATGATTTCTGAGAAAACTCCACAGCCAAATCCCTTACTTCCAGATAGTTATAATAATATGCTTTGGTGTAATATCCATAGGCAAGGGCTTCAGGGTGATTGATGCTCTGCGCCTCTGCCATGGCTTTTTCTGTATAAATTTTCGCTGAATCCGAATTAGAAACCGAAAACTGGTACTTTACCATTTCCGAATAGACTTTGGGCAGCTCCTTTGCAGATTTCTGTTTAGCCTGTTTTTCAGCTGTTTTTATGGATTGGTATGCTTTATCAAACTGATGCCTTCCCCGCTGCATTTCGGCATTGGTAATAATCTGGTCTATTTTTGAACCTTGACCAAACATAAAAACCGAAAAAACACTAAAAATAAATACTATTTTTTTAGCCTTGAATTTCATCTTTCTTTTCATCATTTTTTATTTTACCCAAAGAACCAATACGCCATGATGATAGATGTCGTAATCCCCACTAAATCAGCAAACAACATAGAAGAAATCGTATATCGTGTGTTTTTCACACCCACAGCCCCAAAATAAACTGCGATGACATAGAATGTAGTGTCCGAACTCCCCTGCAAAATCGCTGACAACCGAGCAGGGAAACTATCCACCCCGAAAGTAGTCATCGTGTCTATCATCATCCCCCTCGCTCCCGAGCCACTTAGAGGTTTTATCAGTGCCGTAGGAAGTCCATCTACAAAGCGAGTGTCCATACTTAGGCTTTCCACCATCCATTTCATTCCATTGATAATCAAATCAAAAACTCCGCTGGTTCTCAAAAGAGAAATAGCCACAAGCATTCCCACCAAATAAGGGATAATTTTCATGCAGGTATTAAAACCTTCCTTTGCACCATCTATAAAGGCATCAAAAATATTAATCTTTTTATAAACTCCTCCCAGCACGATGAGCAGGAAAATCAACAAAATCAATCCATTAGAAATCAGCTTACTCACGCCGTCCAGTTCTTCTTTGTTAAGTTTTACCAAGAAGAAAACCATCGCTCCTACAATGGCAGAAATCCCGCCAATATACGCTAACAACACAGGCTGGAACAGATTGATTTTCTGCCTGATAGACACTATGATCATCGCTGCCATCGTTGCACAAAAAGTAGCAATCATCGTAGGCAAGAAGATATCGGTAGGCGTGGCAGAATTGAGAGAAGACCTCGTCGCTATGATACTTACAGGAATCAGCGTAAGCCCGCTGGCATGAAGACAAAGGAACATAATCTGGGCATTGGTCGCCTTTTCTTTATCTTGGTTTAGGCTTTGCAGGCTGTCCATGGCTTTTAGTCCGAATGGCGTGGCTGCATTATCCAATCCCAAGAGATTAGCACTGAAATTCAGCATCATAAGCCCAAAAGAAGGATGCCCCTTGGGAACTTCTGGAAAAAGTTTAGAAAAAAACGGCTGGATTATTCGGCTCAAAAGATTGATTCCACCTGCCCTCTCGGCAATGTTCATAAAGCCCATAAACAAAGTCATAATTCCTATAAGCCCCAAACTAATCTCCACCGCTGTCTGCGCCGTGCCTATCACCCCGCTCGCCTCCTGAACTCTGTATATTCTTACTTTGCCAGTATCTTGATTTTGATAATGGATTTTATCTTTTATTACTAATTTTTCTTGTTTTAGTTTTTCGGAAATTTCAAGTGGAACATCAGCCAATAGCTTGGTTGCAATAGCCACCGTATCGCCTCCTTTGCCCACTACCATATCATTATAAATGGCTTTATAATTATCCGAAAAAAGATATTTGAAACTTGCCACCGCAATAGCGATGATGATAAACATACTCCAAATTCTGCTCAATACCATATTCTTGATTTTGTGGCTGTAAATATAGAGATTTTAAAAAAAATTTGTTTTTATTTTTAACCTTTTATGATTTTTATCATCTAAAAGAATATTAGCACTAAAAAGTTTTTTATGTCACATATTGAAATAACAAGGATTTTTGGAAAGAAAACCATCGGTTTGACCTTCTTTTTGGGAGCGACAGTAATGATGAACGCTCAAGAAAAACAAAGCATTAAAGGAAAAATCACTGACCAAAATGGCGCAGTCGTGCCTTATGCTTCCATAGAATTTAATAATAAAACTAATACTGCGCTGAGTGATGCCTCAATGTCAGATGATAGCGGTAGTTTTGCACTAAATTTGGCGAATGGGACTTATCAAGTGGTAATCGATGCAGTTAATTTCAAAAGAAAAACCTACGAAATAGAAATCCAAGGCGCTGCTAATATTGGGAATATTGTCCTAGAACCAGAAACCAGTAAAACTGCAAATAACTCAAAATCAAGCAGTAGCGAAAAACAAATCGCTGAAGTAGTCATCACAGCAAAAAGTTCTGCGCCTTATAAAGTGGAACTAGACAAAAAAACCTACAATGTAGGACAGGATATCTCCTCAAAAGGAGGAACTCTGCATGATGTTCTGAACAATGTCCCTTCGGTGAGTGTGGAGACTGACGGCTCTGTATCTATGAGAGGAAATTCTAATGTAAAATTCCTTATCAACGGGAAGCCTTCTTCTGTGCTTGGAATTACTGATGATATCAGCGCTGCGCTGAAAAGTATCCCTGCCGACCAGATTGACAGGATAGAAATCATTTCTAACCCTTCTTCAAAATTCGAAGCTGA
>JABCOA020000038.1 GCA_013333875.2 Flavobacteriaceae bacterium
TAAGTCCATAATGACCTTCTTCTACTAAATAATAGATGCCTTTTACTTTTTTCATTACTTTAAAATATTCGTTCTTTTGGTGTTTTTATTTCAAACAACTTTTTTGGAATATTTATCTCTACCTTAAAAGAACTTTTTGTTTATATAATTCATAAGTTGTTATATTTTTTTTATATATACAATGTATCATTATGAGCAGATTTATATACAGAATCACCTATTTTTATCCCTGAACTAAATCTATTATTAAAAAAATATTCATCTGAAAAAAACTCCCTTTTATTTTTTAAATCATAGTAGAATTCATCTCCACCCCTCCCTCTATCAATTTTATATATTATCCCTTTTATCTCTTTTCTATATACAAGATTGGTAAAAATTACTCCTTTAACATATATAAATAAATGTATTATGCCTATACCTAATAATAAAATAAAGATTGGTTTTTGTTTTAACTTCTTCATTACATTTTATTTATTTCAAAAACAACACTACTCCTTATATTCAGGTCTTTTAAAATCATAACAATACATCAGATACGCATTATATTCTATATTAGATAATACATGATATGATTCATTTTCCTTTCTAATAATATTATGTTTTATATCATACAAGTCATATGGATAATGGATACTCCTAAAATATTCTTTATTTTTACAATATAACTTGCTGTATAAATAAAATACCACAAAAGGATGATATCTTTTTCTCTCTCTTTTCAGATAATCAAAATCGTATCGTTCTATTAATTGGTTTTTATAGGTTTCCACTTTTATCTGGAAATAAATCATTATTCCTCCTATCAAAATAAATAGCAGCAACAAGAAAACTTTTATTATTTTCAATGCTATTTTTAGTATCATTTTTAGTGTTTCCATCATTTATCTTTAAATTTTATTTTTTCAAAAAACATATCTGGCATATTACCATAAAAGCCTTTCTGGAAGAAACCATAATATAAATGACAACAAGAATAGAAATATTATAACATTAAATGTTGGTAAATGTTTCTCTTTGAAAAGGATGGTATTATTTTCATTATTATAATAAAAATTTTGTGTGTCATATGAGTTTTCTTTTAAGTTTCTATCCAGTCCTACAATATTATAATATATTTTATCTTGATATTTAACATTGTATTTTATTCCATATTTTCCTTTATCTTTTACTTGCATAATAAATACTTTTATTGTAGCATTATTCTTTATCATTCGTCTTTCATCTAGCATTATTTTGTATAAATAGATACTGAATATCAAAAGTAATGTTTGGACTATTATGATACTAATTTTTTTCATTATGATTATTTTCAGGTTTTATTTATTTCAAAAACATCTCTTTCATTATTATACAAAAAGCACCCTAAAAAAGGTGCTTTTGTGTGTATTTTAGAATTATTAAAATCTTATTGTCGCTGTGGCTGCTAGAGAAACTCTCCCTAAGCCTTCTTTTTCGTTTTTCCCTAGAGACTTACTCACTCCATTTTCAGTATAGCTTTTTAGAGCTCCTAATCCGAAACCTAGCTGAGGGCCTATCAAGAACGAACGATTCACAGCATACTGATATCCTATCGTGCTATAAAGTCCTATTGTAGAACCTTTAGCTTCAATTTTTCGAACATTTACAAATGAATCACTCGTATATTGTAAATAGCCTATCGCTACATCCCAATAAAATTTATGTGGCGTATCCATATCAAAAGTAGAATACATGAACGATGGCCCGATGAAGATAATTCTATCCTTTGTGCTAAAATATGCTGCGCCTAGACTGGTTTGCGCAGATGCAGAATATCTATTGAATTTCAGCCCAAGTCCCATATTAGGAGCTATTCTGTGATAGGCCGAGATATCAAAATGAAATCCTGAAGTAAGTTTTTCCAAATGATTTTTTAGAAAATACGCAGTACCACTTGGTATTTCTGCTGTTCTCCACGCATACCCTGCACTCGCCATTATGGCTACCTTGCTTTGTTTTACATTTTCTACTTTTACTTCTACACTACTCTCTTGTGCTTTACATGGCAATGAAAATGCCGCCGCCAAAGCAAGAAATGATAATTTTCTTTTCATAACTTATGATTAAAATTAAATTTTCCGCTAATTTATACAATTTAAAATCATCCACAAACTTTATAAACCGAATTTAATAAAGCTCTCGCAGAGCATCTATATACTCATAGCCCGTAAGGTCAAATTTCACAGGAACAATGCTGATATAGCCGTTCATCAGTGCTGTTTCATCGGCATCTTCGCCTTCATCCATGTTATTAAAGTAGCCTGTGAGCCAGTAGTATTTTTTGCCCTGTGGATTGACTCTTTCATCGAAGTTTTCCTCCCATTTTGCCTGAGCCTGTCGGCAGATTTTGATGCCTTTTATCTCTTCTTTTTTTAGTTTAGGAATGTTCACATTTAGGACTATTCCTTTTGGCATCGGGTTTTTCAAGGTTTTTAAAACTATTTCTTGAATGAATTCTTTTGCTTGGTCAAAATCCGCCTCAAAACTAAAATCCAGCAAAGAGAACCCAATCGCAGGAATACCCTCTACACCAGCCTCCACAGCGGCAGACATCGTTCCAGAGTAAATAACATTAATGGACGAATTCGCTCCATGATTTATCCCCGAAACCACCAAATCTGGCCTGCGCGGAAGAACCTTATCCAAAGCCAATTTCACGCAGTCCACAGGCGTCCCGCTGCACGCGAAGTCCCGCTGTACGCCTTCCATTCTTATCTCCTCCACCATCAGGGTAGAATTTATCGTAATGGCGTGTCCCTTGCCACTCTGCGGAGAATCTGGCGCTACTACGACCACCTCTCCTATTTCGTTCATAAATTCTACGAGTTTTCTAATCCCTGGTGCGGTGATTCCATCATCATTTGTTACCAAAATCAATGGTTTTTTATCTTGCTTATTCATTATCTTTAAAAAATTTCAACAAAAATAACGAAAATTTAGGTCTAGTTTAAAATAAGATATTAAATTTGTAAGTTAAAAATTTTCTTGAATTAAAATCAGTGCAAAAAATGCTTAAAAAGTTATTTAAATTTAATAAAATATTGTTCGCAGCTCCATTGATGACCTTGATGTTCTGCTTCAATGCTCCTAAAAATGATGATGAAAAAATGCACATCATCATGATAAATGTAAAGAATGCACTTGCACATGTACATTATCAGCCAAAACCGATAAATGATGCCTTTTCTCGCGAAGTTTACAAAAGTTACTTCGAGACGATAGACCCTGCAAAAAGATATTTTCTGCAGTCGGATATGGATGAATTTGAGAAACACAAAAACCAGCTTGACGACTATCTCAATAACGGAAACTTGGTTTTCTACAAACAAACCATAGACAGACTCTATCAGAGAGTAAGCGAAATTGATAAAATGACTCAGGACATCCTGAGCAAACCTATTGATTTAAACGAAGATGATGAGCTTATCCTAGAACCAAAACTAAAAAAAGCTCCTGCTGATAAACAGGAACTCTATAACGAGTGGAAAAGATACATCAAATACAATATCCTTCAGGAAATAGAAACGATGACCAGCAAAGAAGAGCTTCAGCAGGAAAAAAAAGACTCTGTCATCGCTCATAAACTGAAAGACACTATCAATGTAAAAAAACTCTCTCTGGAAGAGAAAAAAATAAAAGCTACCAAGGAGATAAAAGACCTTATCTCCCACACCTTCAAGAGATTCCAAAAGAGAAAAAAAATGGACTGGTTCAGTGTGTATATAAATGCCTATACAGAGGTGTTTGACCCACATACTAACTATTTTTCTCCAAAGGACAAAGAGGATTTTGATACTAGTTTCGCTGGAAAAGTTATCGGAATCGGTGCGCAGATTCAAGAGAAAAAAGGAAATCTCTACATGGGACCTTTGGTAGTGGGTGCTCCAGCATGGAAGTCTAAACAAATATCCGAAGGAGATAAAATCCTAAAAGTAAGATCTAAGCCGAATGAAGAGGCTATCAATGTAGTAGGAATGCTGGTAGATGAGGCTGTAAGGCTTATCCGTGGAGAAAAAGGCACGGAGGTAACCCTCACTTTACAGAAAAAAGATGGCAGCGTAAAAGAAGTAAAACTCATCCGTGAAGAAGTATCTATAGAAGATACTTTCGCGAGAAGTATCATCGTAAATTCACCAAAAGGCGAAAAATACGGATATATCTACCTTCCGAGCTTTAACGCTGATTTTGATGACCCTAATGGTAGAAATGCATCTGATGATGTAAAAGCCGAAATCGTGAAGCTGAAATCTCAAAACATTAAAGGAATCATCCTAGATGTGAGAAACAACGGAGGCGGCTCACTCACGGAAGTAGTGGACATCGTAGGACTTTTCATGAAAAACGGCCCTGTGGTGCAGATAAAAGACCCAAATGGTAGAATCAACATTCTAAGAAACAAAACCAATTCGCCAGTATGGGAAGGCCCTCTAGTGATTATGCAAAATGAGTTCTCCGCCTCTGCATCCGAAATCCTAGCAGGAGCGATGAAAGACTACGGAAGAGCCGTGGTTGTAGGTTCTCCGCATTCCTACGGAAAAGGAACTGTGCAGACCTTTGCAGACCTAAACCGCTTCATGAATTCTACGGATGATTTCGGTTCTATAAAACTGACTATCCAGAAATTCTATAGAGTCAATGGAAAATCTACTCAGCTAAAAGGTGTAGATGCTGATATCCCGATGAACGACTTTTTCTCTTACTCCGAAATCGGAGTAAGATATAGAGATAATGCCCTTCCGTGGGATCAGATTCCTACTACGAGATTCACTCCTGTGGGAACGCTGAATATCTCTAGCTTACAGAAAAACAGCCAAAACAGAATGAGTAAAAACTCTAATTATCAGCTGCTTCTAGAATCGGCACAATGGAGAGAAAAACTAGATAAAGAAGAAAAAATCACATTGAACTTAAATAAGTTTAATAAACTGATGAAATCAAGAAAAGATCAGATTAAAAAATTCAAATCTTTATCTAAGTATGATAACAAGCTGGTTTTCACACTTCACAAAGACGAACAAGCTAGAGGTAAGAAAGATGAAGTTTTCGCGAAAAAAAGCGAATCTTGGCTTAAAAACCTTAAACGAGATTTGTTCTTAGAAGAAACTGTGAATGTTATTTCAGAAATGAAATAAAAAAAACTTGATAAAATGAGCTTAAAAGAATTTTTAGAATATCCACTGCTTTCTATCCATACCTATACGCTGCACATGTATCAGGTAATTGCGGCAGTTGTAGTAATCGGTGTGGCATACATTGTCGAAAAAATCTCTAAAAAAATCTTTTACAGGCGCTCATCACAGGTAGACAAAGGAACTAGATATGCCCTTCACCAGATTGTATATACGGAATAGTCATTGTCACTTTCCTGATTGTCATGAGGATTTTGGGAGTAAATATTTCTCCATTTTTAGTGGGTTCTAGTGCAGTATTGGTAGGAATAGGTCTTGGGCTTCAGAACTTGTTTTTAGATTTTATTTCTGGAGTTATTATTTTATTAGACAAAAGTGTCCGCGTGGGAGATGTCCTTGATATGAACGGCGTAATGGGCAGGGTGGAACAAATAAGCATGAGAACCACCAAAATCCTCACTACAGACCGAAAGACCATAGTTTTCCCTAATTCATACCTTACCAAGGACAAACTTACCAATTATTCATCTCATGATGCTGCCAATGCCTTCTACATAGACATAGGTGTGGACTATAAAACTGATATAAAAATGGTAGAAAACCTCCTTGTAGAAGCAGCCAAGGAAAATCCAGATATTTCCAAAGAGAGAGAGCCATATATCAGGCTGAATGATTTTGCGGATTCTTCTCTCAATCTTAGGCTTTATTTCTTTTCTAATGACCCTTTTCATATTTCCCACACGAGAAGCGAAATAAGAAAGTCTATTTTGGAGAAATTCCGAGCTAATAATGTAAATATCCCATTCCCTACGACTACTATAGATTTCCCTGCTTATAAATAAAAAAAATAGTCAAGAATTTCTTCTTGACTATTTTTGTTTATTCTGTACGGAGCATTATTTCATATATTTCAAAATAATCTGAATAATCCCCATCGCTCTTGAATCTCTCTTCTTTTACCAGTTCCTTTTCGACATAAGTTCTTTTCACATACCATTTCCCTTTTTTGCTATATTCTACAGTTTCTGCATCCACATAGGATTTTAGTTTTAGCACTCCTTTTTCTATCTTTCCGTCTTTTATGACTATTTTACTCATCGGCTTTCCTTTGTCATCAAAAGGTGTTATTTCTGCACTAAAATATGCATCTTCATCATACCTATTATTTGTTGTATAATAATATTTAAGTTTACCATCTGAATATATTTTCACCTCATAGATATCTTTACTTTCATCATATTTCTTCTCATATGTAGGTTTTCCTTCCATGTTTACTTCTCTAGTCTCCATCAGAAGGCCATCTTTATAAGTGGACTGAGCTCCTCCCTCTATAACACTGCCATTATATGGAAGCCCATCTCTGTAAGTAAGAACTTGTTTCCCGCCATTTCCAAAACTCCATATTTCTTTAGCACCCCCTTCATCATCATAGAAATATTGGTTTTGTAATTCTCCTTCTTGGTCAAAATACTTGCCTTCTAGCCCTTTCCCATTTTTATAGGTAAGGATTGATATTATTTTTTTTGTTTTTTCATACAAATCTATCTCTATCTTCTCACCATTATAGGGTGTCATCATGTCCATTTCCTTGTCATATCTGTACTCTAGACTTCCTATTTTCTTACCACTTTCATCATATACAACCTCCGTAGCGGTTTTCCCATGTGATTTGTAAGTTTTTTTCAGCTTGCCGTTTCCATAGTAGCATTTGGATTCAGTAGGCATATCGTAAGTTGTTGATTGTCCTGAGAAATTTTCGATACAAGAAACTTTCATAGGACTTGCATAATATTTTACATTTATCCCTGTATAAAGACCATCTTTATTTATCTTTTGGCTGCCTATATATTTTCCATTTTCATCATAATATTTGACTTCGGAAGCTGTGTAAGGGTCTCCTCCCGCATAGATTTCTTCAAAACGGATTCCCTGCAATGATTTCCCATAAGTTGTCATCTTTACAACATCGCCATCTTTATACTCGGTAATCGTGTTATTTTGATAATCATTTTCATAACCATATGATTTACCGCTAAATACAGCATAGTTTTTATAAATAAAATCTTGGGAAATACGACCGTCTTCTTGGTAACTCTTATGCTCCCCTACCTGAGCTCCTTTTGAGAAATTTGACACCATACTCACTTTTCCATCTGGATAGTACCATGTAACTTTCCCCTCAAAAACCTCCTGATTAGGCGTCTTGTCCGAAGCCTTCCCCTCCATCTGCAAAGTTCCGTTGATATAATAATCTTTGATTAAATAATAATCCCCCTGCTGGGTAGTTTCTCGGTAAAAAGATGCCTTTTTCTTATCTTTGATGATGTTCCATTCCTCATCAAAATAGATTGCTCCCTGCGATTGTGCATAGATGCCCTGACAAAGAGCAAATGCCGACACGATAAAAAATCTTTTCATTTTTCTAATTCATTTAAATTTCACCTCCAAAGATAAAGAATATTTTGTCTGATACAATTACTTTTTGAGGACTTTTTATTTAAATAGGTTATACAAAAACCCACTCCGTGCTGGAATGGGTTTTAGTTATATTTAAGAAATAAAATCTTTTATCTCTTAAAAAAACTCCTTATTATCTACAAGCTGTTTAGTTTAGCATTATATTCTTCTAATGTGATGATGCCCTCTTGGTAGGCTTTATACAATTTTTCTTTCTTGAGGCTAATCTCTGCTGCTTTCTTTTCTTTCATTTGTTTTTCCTCCAAATCGGCTAATTTAGCCTCCAGCTCTTCTTTTGTCAATAGGTCATCAGAGAACATATCATTCAGTTTTTTTTTCACTTCATCATAGTCTTTTTCATTGTAGTCTTTAGGGACTTCTGGCTCTTTATCTTTATTATTGCTTGTTATAAGTTTATATCCAAAAAATAGAAGAATCCCTCCTAAAACTACCAGCCCTATGGATTCCATTTGTTTTTTTTCTCATATTTACGGGCTCTTTCTGCCATATCAACAGGTGGTACATATGTATTCCATTTTTCTGCTTTTGCTACTTCACCATAACCCATTTCTTCATAGTTTTGTTTTTCCATCCCAAAACTGCTCATATTTGTAAAATGCCCCTCACTTTTTAGTGAATCTAATTCTTTTTTACCTTTTTGGAGATTTAATTCAAACTCTGAAAGTTTTTCCTCTTTTGTATTTTCTACAGACTCTGCTTTTTTATTATTTGAAGTTTTATTTTGTGAAAACAAAAACACATTCGCAAAAAAGGTGAGTAATAATAGAATAAATTTTAGTTTCATTATTTTAATATTTAATTAGGTTTTATCGAGTTTAAAAACATAGTTACTTCTTTATTTGCTTCTGCACTATCATTTAGGAAGAAAACCTGAAATGCTACACAAGCACTTTCTGTAAGGGTTACAAAAGTGAATCCTTCCAACTTATCATAAAGCTGACTATACATCCTCTTCCCTTTATAGCCTCCTATATAGGTGTCCTGTACATCCATTACAGTAAAACCACCAACTTTAGAAAACCCATCTATAAATGCTGTATAGAATTTTTCTTGCACAAATTCTCTTTCCTTTGGGCTTGCTTTCATCATAAATTCCTTATATTCAGATATATCTATACTTTTCACCTGTGTCATAAGAATAGTATTACCTGTATTTAGTGTATAGCTCGAAAACTCAGGCGTTACGCTATAAGTAGGAGAAGAAGGAAATTCCACACTAAAATCCCCCACCTTCTTTTTTACCTGTCCATAGCTCATCACACTTGCTATAAATATAGGGATAAATAATAATTTTGCTATCATTTTATTCAGATTTACTATAAAAACTCTACAAATATAACCACTTATTTTGATTTGTTAAAATTTTCTTAAAATTTTTAATATAACAGGAAAAAGACAGAAGGAAAATATTACTAAAACACTGAAAATGAAGTTTATATAAAACTAAGAAAGCCAAGAGAAAAATGCATAAAAAAATCCAAGACTTATAAAAATCTTGGATTTTTGTGGGTTCTAAGGGATTCGAACCCCTGACCCTCTGGGTGTAAACCAGATGCTCTGAACCAACTGAGCTAA
>JABCOA020000039.1 GCA_013333875.2 Flavobacteriaceae bacterium
AAAAATTTCATTCCCAGAAAAAGGATGAAATTGAACAATTCAGAATCAAATTCAATGGAAAAAAAGGGATTTTGAATGATTTATTTGAACAGTTCAAATCTGTATCCAACGACCAGAAAAAAGAATATGGTCAGAAAATAAACTTACTGAAACAAAGCATCTCTGCTAAACTAGAAGAACTGACACAGAATAGCTCTTCACAAAATGTAGTTGCCGAAAAGGAAGACCTTACCAGACCTGGATTTCCTCTGGAGCTAGGGTCTAGACACCCTATCAATTTGGTAAAAAATAGAATCACAGATATTTTTAAATCTATCGGTTTTGCAGTGGCTGACGGGCCAGAGATAGAAGATGACTGGCATAACTTCACCGCGCTGAACCTACCTGAATATCACCCAGCAAGAGATATGCAGGATACTTTCTTCATCGAGACGAATCCTGATGTTCTGCTAAGAACTCACACTTCTTCTGTGCAAATCAGATACATGGAGCAAAATGAACCGCCTATCCGTATTCTTTCGCCTGGGCGAGTTTTCAGAAATGAGGCTGTTTCATCTCGTTCTCATTGCATTTTCCATCAAATAGAGGGACTTTATATCGATGAAAATGTGAGTTTCGCAGACTTGAAACAAACCATTCAGTTTTTCACTACGGAACTTTTCGGAAAATCAAAAATCAGAATGCGTCCTTCTTATTTCCCTTTCACTGAGCCAAGTGCAGAGGTGGATGTATACTGGGGGCTTAATTCCGAAACGGATTACAGAATCACGAAAGGAACAGGCTGGCTGGAAATCATGGGCTGTGGTATGGTAGACCCTGCCGTTCTCAAAAATGTGAATATAGACCCTGATAAATACAGCGGATATGCTTTTGGTATGGGAATAGAACGAATCGTAATGCTTCTTTACCAAATGTCAGACATCCGTATGTTCTTTGAGAATGACATCAGAACTTTGGAACAATTTAAATCTTTATAAAAAAAGAAAGTCAGGACAAAAATCCTGACTTTTTTATTTTTAGTTTTTAGTATCCAGAGCTGCTCTGTCCCTTTCCTATCAATGCTAATGCGGAGGATGTTCCTATTCGTTTCACTCCCATTTTTATCATTTCTTCAGCTTCTTCTTTGGTTCTGATTCCACCTGCGGCTTTTACTGGCAGGACATCTGCATTGTCCAGCATGATTTTTATGCCTTCTTTGGTCGCACCGTTTGGTTTTCCATCTTGAGTTTCATAAAAACCTGTAGAGGATTTGATGAAAATATTAGAAAGCTGTTCTTTTGTAAAGCTGATAGTCGCCCATTTTACGATGTTTTTAGTAATAGAAGCTATCTGCTCATCAGTCAAAGCTGCTATTTCTATAATCCATTTTGCTACTTTGTTGTTTTTCATACAAAGCTCCGTGCATCGTAGAAATTCAAATTTAAGCGCTTCCAGACTTCCCTTTTTAAAGGCTTCATAGTTAATTACAAAATCCAGCTCATCTGCTCCATCATCTATCGCCTGCTGTGCTTCTTTCAGTTTTTCGTACACAGGTGCTGTCCCTTCGTGAAAACCTATCACCGTTCCCACTTTCACAGCAGAATTTTTCTCACTCAAAAACTGCTTAATCTGTTTCACATACTGCGGGCGAATCATCACCGCAAACAGCCCATTATCCACAGCTTCCTGAGCCAAATCATATACCTTTTTCAATGTCTCTTCCTCAGAAAGTCCTGACTGAGCAGGAGTTTTGAGGTAAGTTGAATCTAAATAATTTCTTGTTTCCATAGCCCAAAAGTATAACTTTTATTAGATTAGTTTCAAAAAAATTAAAATGAGATAAATCATAAATCTATTCCTCTTTGAAGAAATCCTGATATTCCAGCCAAAATTCTTCGAGTTTCTGCATTTTTTCGGAGAGAAACTCCATCGTTTCCTGCCATGTATTCCTATTGTGAATGCAAACTCCTTGTTTTTCGACAAATACACAGGATACCTCCTTCCCGTTTTCTAGTTCGAAAGAATCCGAATAGATTGCATCTTCCCAATATTCCTCAAAGATGCTCTCCATAGACTGCATCTTCTCAAAATACTTCACTCTATGGTCTAAATTCCCATCTATTTCCACCAAAACCATCGCTTTTTTGGTATCAAAATAAAATTTGAAACTAAAACCCTTTATTTTGGTATTATACAATGTCCATTTTGTAGGAAAAGACTTCCCAAAAGATGTCCAAAATTCCTGCCGCATCCGCTGCGATTCTTCTTTACTAAACACTATAAAAAATTAAATTTTACTTATTTCTAAAAATCCTCAAATACTCCCAGACCAAACAGCGCAAAATCATACTTTGCAGGGTCTTTTTCATCCATTTTTCTCAGCTGAAAATCAAGCTCTTCCACCGTTTTCCAGTCGTTCTGAGTTCTCTGTATCAGCCCCAGTTTCCGCGAAATATTCCCCACATGGACATCCAGCGGAACGGATAAATATTCCTGACCGATATTTTCCCAAATTCCCAGATCCACGCCCTTGTTATCCTTCCGTACCATCCAGCGGAGATACATCATCAGCCTTTTCGCGGCGGAATTTTTATAAGTGGAACTGATATGTTTCTGGCTTCGGTGCTGAAAATCATTCTCAAAAAAAGTATTCCTAAAACGCTCCAAAGCATGATAAAAATTGGTCTCGCCTTCTTTTAATAAAAATAAATTTTCTAAACTTTCGTTCTTTGTATAAATCTTTCGCAGAGCGGACAGAAAAAACCTAAAATCCTCCAAAGAAAATGTCCTGTGAATGGCTTTATTCTCCATTTTTTCAAAATATTTTTCTTTGAAATTCATCACAAAATCATACGGCGAATTGCCCATTGTAATGAGCATTTTTTCTGCACTTTTAATGATGGATTTTCGGTTTCCCCAAGCGATAGTTGCCGTTAAAAAACCCATAATCTCTATATCCTGTTTCAGCTCAAAACGATGCAGCATCTGAATAGGGTCTCCCAGCACGAAATCAGGATGATTATACTGCTCGGCTTTTTCGTCCAAAAAAGATTTTAAATCATTCATTATATACAAGTTACATCGGAAAAAAAACAGCTCCTAAACCGATTATGGTCTGTTTGTGATTATAATCAATCAGAGAATCTCCATAGCCGTGAGATGCCTGAAACATCATCTTGAGAGTTCCTTTGATAGGATAAATCCAAG
>JABCOA020000040.1 GCA_013333875.2 Flavobacteriaceae bacterium
CCGATTACTATTTCGGAAATTCCCGAAGGAATACTGAAACTTACCGTGTTTTGCAGTTCTGCGGAGTTTCTATACACTTTCACGGCAGTTACTTTTGCCTTTGTGTAAATGGGTTTTTGTGCGAAAAATAAATTTGCCGAAAGCAAAAATAGAAACGCAAATAAAGAATGTCTTTTCATAATTAAAGAAATTTGTTAATGCTAATTTAAGAAAAAAAAATAATTCACAAAGTCCGTATTCTCAAATAATTTTGGGAGTTTTGGTTTTTAAAATGTATTTTTGTCCGAAATTTATACAAACATGGAATTGATACACCGCAACTTACTGATAGGAATTCATGATGCATTGGAGGAGACTTTTTTTCAGGATAAAAAATATGCTGATAAGGTTTTGGAGCGATTACTAAAAGCTCACAAAAAATGGGGAAGTGCCGACAGGCAGGTGGTTTCGGAGCTATTCTATGATATAGTCCGCTGGAAAAAACGCCTAGAATACTACATGGGCGAGGGGACAAAGCCGTCTAATATCTACAACTTGATTTTGGCTTATCTCCTTTGGAAAAAGGTAAAATACAAGAAATTTGATGAATTTGATGGAATAAAAACAGGCGGAATTTTGTCTAAATTGGACAAAAAAACATTCCCTACCAAAGCCATAGAACACTCTGTGCCAGACTGGCTGGCAGGTTTGTTTGAGAAAGAACTGGGAGCAAAATGGGAGAAAGAAATGTCCGCTCTCAATGAGCAGGCACCTGTGATTTTGAGGGCAAATTCACTTAAAATTTCAGCAGAAAATCTTGTAGAAATTTTAAAAGAAGAAGGTGTAAATTCCTTTGTGTTAAGAGGTTACCCAGATGCTGTTCAGCTGGAAGAAAAGAAAAATGTGTTTTTGACATCGGTCTTTAAGGAAGGTTTTTTCGAGGTGCAGGACGCTTCATCACAAAAAATAGCCGAACTCCTAGATGTGAAAGAAGGCATGAGAGTGGTGGATGCGTGTGCAGGAGCAGGAGGGAAAACCCTTCATATCGCTGCTTTGATGAAGAATAAAGGGCAGATAATAGCATTAGACATTTACGAATGGAAACTAGCCGAGCTGAAACGAAGAGCAAAAAGGGCAGGAGCTTTTAACATAGAAACCAGATTTATAGAAGATAATAAAGTCATCAAAAGGCTTCACAACACGGCAGATAGGCTTCTGATAGATGCGCCATGCTCAGGACTCGGAGTGCTGAAAAGAAATCCTGACAGCAAGTGGAAAATAGATGAAGATTTCATCAACAGAATAAAAACCGAGCAGGAAAATATTCTGCAAAATTATTCTAAAATCCTGAAAAAGGGAGGAAAAATGGTCTATGCCACATGCTCCATTCTTCCATCTGAAAACGGAGAGCAAGTCAGAAAATTCCTTGCTGAAAATACAGAATTTGCCCTCGTAAAAGAGGAAAACATCATGCCTAGCGATGGCTATGATGGTTTCTACATGGCGCTGATAGAGAGAAAATAACTACTCTTCCTGCTTTGTAGAAAGCATTCTGTGGCTGAAAAATCCTAAAATACAGATGATAAGAATCATTACCCCCCAAAGCCAGCCTTTGTCCTTAAATAAAGGTTCTTTGGTCGTTTTTTCCTTTTTAGGAAGTTTTTCCTCATCAGAGAGGCTTGCATCAGATTTTGATAATTTGAAAACCTTGTCTTCTATCAGTTTTAAATCATATTCTGGAAGGGAAGAATTTTTATTTCCATAAAATAGAAAATAGTTTTCTTCGTTTTTTGGTTTAAAATAAATAAAATATTTAGGCGAAACAGCATTGATAGATTTTACAGTAATAGGCGCATTATCTTGATTTTCAATGATAATTTGGAAATCCTTTGCCCATATCACATCATTATTTGAAAATGAAAAATCTAAATCCTTTGCTCCGTAGTAAATGATTTTTCCAGAGTAAAAATTTTCGTAATTTTTCACCCAGCCTTTTTCTGTTTTTATGCTGTCTACCAGATATTTAATCTCTATTGGGCGCGAAAAAGCATCGTTTTTCTCTATATTCAAAATCAGTGAATAGACAGGGATTTTGTGTGGCAGAGAAAAAGTGATGACAGAGTTTTTGTCTTTTGTGCTGTTGGTTTGTTTTATGTTATTGATTAACAGTTTGTTAAATTCTATTTTCGGTGTGAATTTCTCCTGCATAGAAGCCCTTTGTAAAATGGGAGTTTCTTTACTAGGAATGAAGATTCGGTAAAATTTATAATTCGTTTTTTCGAAAGCCAGCAGCTGGAAATTGTAATCAGTTTTGCTGTTTTGTATGGAAAGTATTCGGTAATTTTCCAAAATAGAAAACCATTGTTTTTGGTCGTGGCTGCCTTCCAAGGTTATTTTCCAATCAAAATTTTGATTAGAAAAATGCAGGTCAATTTCCTCTATGTCCGCTGTGATGGGACTTTCCAGCGTGAAATAGTATCCATCGGCAGTTTTGGTCTGATTTAGGATTTTAAAACCGATGTATTCAGTAGTTTCATTTTCAAGGGAAGCAAATTGCGTTTTGGACAGCAAATACGGAACCTCCAGCGAATCTTTTCCAGAAAGCTGATAAATCCTAATGTCAGAAAAATTTTGGTTTAATTTTTCATACATCAGTAAGGGAATTTCTATCTTGTTCCACTCGGTGGCAGGATTTGGTTTTATGGCTCTTTTGAATGAAAAATCATTTTTCTGAGCAAATCCCAAAGCAGAAATTCCCAAGAAAATTAGTGAAAATATGGATTTAATTTTTAGTTTCATCACCGATTTTGTCTTTAAATTTATTGTATAAAAATGAAATGATAAGAAGTAGTAATCCTAAGATAATCAATACGATAGTTTTAGAAATCGTGCTGAGATTAGAGATATCGTATAGGAATAATTTAGCCAAAGTGATACCGAACAACACGAGGGCAAAAATTCTGAGGTGTTTCTTCTTCTTGTAAATTCCGAGGCTTACCAAAATAAGCGAATAAACGCTCCAAAGGATGCTTAGTCCCAGTTTAAAAATATCCTGATAACCAGCGATATCCAGCCAAGTTACTAGTTCATTGCTTAAGAAATTAAGAATAGAAATATGAATCACCGCTTCTAGGAAAATGTGGAACTTCACATTTTCTATATAGGATTTAGCATTTTTGAAAATCGCCCAAAGCGTAAAGCCAGTAGCCCCCCAGAGCAGATATCGCACCAAAATATAGTTGATACTAACATCAAAATACTTGCTATAATGCCCATTGATATAGGAATAGCGAAGATCTCCAAGTCCTCCCAGCCCGTAAGTCTGAGCAGCAAATAATACTAGAAGTCCGATAACAATGGACGAAACGCCTAAAATTTTGTTCTTGAATTTATAGAAATTTAGCAGAGCCATTCCTCCAAAGAATACTAGGGAGTAGGTAAGGAGATATATGTTTCTAAAAATGCCGATATCATTGTTGTATTCATTGTATTCATCACCTTTTTTACCAACAAGAACAGATGAACTTTCGTACCAATAATCAAAATAGTATGCAATCTCATTTCTAAAAGTAAGATAAGCTGTCAATACTAATAAAGCCGGTAGATAGAACGATTTTATAGCATTAAAAGGATTAAATTTTTCGTCTTCTGTGTCAGGGTATTTTCTTGAAAGATAAACAGTAGAACCATATCCCAAAACAGCAAAAATACCTGTCAGGAAATTGATATTCCAGAAAGCATGAATATCTAAATTAACAGCATAACTATAACGCTCCCAGTCTTCGAGAAAACTTAGAAAAGCAAGTCCAAGTATAGGAAGGGATATTTTTTCGTAAATAGGGATATTTTTTGTTTTTCCAAGCCAAAATAAAATAGCTCCTTGGGCTGTCCACATAAGAGTTACCCAGTTTCCGTCCAGCTGTATCGGTATCGCAATCGTGATGAAAGTGAAAACCATCCCTAATGTGGAGTAGAACAGGGTAGAATCCGCAAGTTTTTTCGATTTAATAAAGAATAAAACAGCAAAATGAATAGCAGCATTAAACAAAGTAAATAACCCTAAATAGGAATCTAATATACTGTGTCCATTAAAAATTCCATATCCAAAACCAAAATAAATAAATGAATTCAGTAAAATAAGGATAATATTGACTTTATCCAGTTTTTCCTTTGAAATGATGTTATTGAATAAAGAAACTCCATAGAAAACTAAGAAAAATGCCGTAGCAAAGCCTAATCCCAAAGCTTCATATCCTTGTAGATTTGAATCAAAAGATTTGTCTGCAAACCAAGAGCCGTATATCATCCAAGTGAAAAAGAAAGCGCTGTAATGCAGGGTTTTCCAGTCCTTTTTTATAGAAATAAATAAAATGCCAAGGTTGATAATGAGCATATAGCTAAACAAAATATCCACTCTTCCAGAGCCTGATGAAAGAAGGAATGGAACAGCGTAAGCTCCTATAAGTCCAATGTGGGCAATCACCACACGGTTGTATTTTATCGCAGTGAATACGGTGAAAGCTGTGAATATCAGCATCATCACAAAAGCTAAAGCCTGCGGAATGAGGTCATAAAAACTATACGCAAAATAGGTGATAAAATAGAAAATAGAAATGGCTCCACTTACCAAAACTGCGCTGTATCCCTCAAATTTAGGTTTTAATTTGATTCCAAAACCAAGCAGTCCGATTCCTACCAGATATCCGAGTATGATTCGTGTAAGAGGGCTTATGAGTTCATTTTCAATGGAATATTTAGCTCCGATGGCAACACCAATTACCACAATGAGAATCCCAATTTTGTTAATCCAGCTTTCTCCTATAATCTTCTCTAAATCAGATGGTTGTTTAGGAAGGTTTATTTTAGGAGCAGAAATCTGCGGCTTAGGAGTGGTAGGTGCTGTTATGACTGTTTTCTCAGTTGGCTTTTCAGCTGAGTTTTCCATTGACCTTTCAACAGGAGTTTTTACTGTATTTGCAGCTGACACAGAGGAGAAATTGTTTTGTCTTTTTAACTCAGCCAATTCATTCTCCAGCTGTTTTATTTCCTTATAAAAAACAGACTGTCTATACAGCAGATTGCCTATCCTTTGCTCTAGTTCGATTATCTTTTTTGGATCCATTTTTTGATAATTTAGACAAATTTACAATTTTATTGTCTAAATTTATGTAGAAAGTTTTTGTGAAATCTATTTTTCATGTTAAAGAAAATTATTATATTTGCCGACTAAACTTAGATGGTAAAATGAGTACAATATTTATACTACTGATGGTGGCTACCATTATTGCATGTATTTTGTTAGCTATTATTATTTTAGCTCAGAATCCTAAAGGAGGAGGGCTTTCGGGAACTTTTGGAGGAGCATCTTCCGCATCTTTTGGGATACAGAGGACCAATGACTTTATGGAGAAAGCTACATGGACACTTGGCGGTGTCGTGGTAGGGCTTATTTTTCTAAGTGTGGTGCTTACAGCGAAGCCTTCTGCGGTGGTAGTGCCAAGTGCTAAGCCTCAGACTACTGCACCAAACAATGCGGCAAAGACACCAGTGAAAGCTGATGAATCTGCAAAGACAAAATAAATTTGGGTTAATAATTATATAAATATCGGTTTAAAGCGAATTTCTTTAAACCGATTTCTAATTTTAAGAAATTTAATTACTTAGTAAAAACATAAAAGAATAATTGATTATGAAAAAAGCAGGAATTTTATTGTCATTTTTGGTAGGAATTAGTTTTGTTTCGGCGCAGGAAAAACCTGTGTCAGAGACACAAGCAGACCTTTCTATTGTATACAAAATAGCCTACAATCCTTACAGAAAAGGAGCGATATTTTTGTACTGGGGCTGGAATAGGGCTATTTATAGTAATTCAGATGTTCATTTCAGAGGGAATGGCTATGATTTTACGCTTCATAATATGATAGCTAAGGATAGACCGACAGACTTTAGTTTTGATGATTATCTTAATCCGCTTCGTGTTACGATTCCTCAGACTAACGCTAGAATAGGGTATTTCATTAAGGATAATTTGGCTCTTGTTTTGGCGCTAGACCATATGAAATATGTGATGAAACAAGACCAAACGACAGATTTCACTGGGAAAATTTCTGACCCTCACTATGCTGCGATGGTTAGAGATGGAAAAGTGGATTTGACAGATGGAGAATTCCTGACATTTGAGCATACAGATGGGCTTAACTATGTGAACATTGGAGCTGAGAAATATAATAAAATCTACCAAGGGAATAATTTTAATATTACTTGGTCTTACGGTGGAGGTTTAGGAGTTTTATATCCAAAATCTAATGTTAAACTTTTTGGAAATGAAAGAAGTGATCGTTTCCATGTGGCTGGATTTGGACTAGATGCTAGAGCAAGTTTGAATTTTGTTTTCTGGAAACATCTAATGGCATGAGTAGAAGCGAATTACGGATATATCAATATGCCTGATGTGATGACAACGCTAAACGACAGACCAGACAAAGCACAACAGGATTTTGTTTTTGGACAAGTGAATTTCGGAGTTGGATATATTTTCCAAACAAGAAAAAGCAAATAAAAAATGACAGCCATGAGTTTAGACTTGTGGCTGTTTTTTTAATCTTAATTTCTTAAAGTCCTAATATTAATTTTGCAATCGTAAAATAAACCATCACACCAAGAATATCGTTGGAAGTGGTGATGAATGGACCTGTAGCGATAGCTGGGTCTATTTTGTTTTTGTTGAGGAATATAGGGACAATGGTGCCTATCATCGCTGCGATGATAATGACAGAAAGTAGTGCAACTGAAATCGTAATGGAAATCATCATATCATGATGATTGACAAACAGATTGAATCCTAAAATAATCAGTGATAAAATCAATCCCGAAGCCACAGCTACGCTCACTTCTTTCATTAGAGTTTTTAGGGTGTTTTGTCCCAAAGTATTATTGGCAAGCCCTTGCACGATAATCGCTGAAGCCTGTACACCGATGTTTCCAGCGGTAGCCGCTATCAGCGGAACGAAGAACATCAAGGCAGGAACATGGCTCATTGCATCTTCATTTCCTTGTAGAACTCGCGAACCTATCAGACCGCCCACCATTCCGATGAACAGCCACGGAAGACGGGCTTTGGTGATGTTTAGAATAGTGTCTGTAGAGTCAATATCCGTAGCAATCCCTGATGCCAGCTGGTAGTCTTTATCCGTTTCTTCTTTGATGAAGTCCATGACATCATCTATGGTAATTCTCCCGACTAATCTTCCCAAAGCATCTATTACAGGCACTTCAAAAAGGTCGTATTTCTGCATGTATCGCGCCACATCTTCAGCAGGTTCATTGTCCTGCACACATCTTATTTTGGAATTATACACATCCGAAACCTTGGAAGAAGTGCTGGTGGTAAGTAGTTTTTTTAAACTGAGGGTGCCGAGGAGTTTGTCTTGTTCATCCACCACATAGATAGAATAGACTTCGTCCATGTCTTCGGCTTGTTTGCGCATTTCCCTTACTGCGGCGATGATGGATAGATTATGGTCTACTTTTACCAGCTCCGTAGCCATGAGACTTCCCGCTACATGGTCGTCATAGCGGAGGAGTTCTACGATGCTCTGTGCCAGATCGTTATCATCAATATGCTGGATGATTTCATTTTGCTGGTGTTCAGGAAGTTCAGCGATGATGTCGGCAGCGTCATCGGAATTTATTTCACCAATGATTTCTTCTGCGATTTCTTTGGTGGAGAAGTTTTTTAGGAATTCTTTTCGGTCTTCTTCATCAATGTACAAAAGCATTTCCGCAGAAACATCATTGTCCATCAGTTCGTAGAGAAATACCCTTTGAGAATCATCTAAAATCCCAAACAAATTGGCAATATCCACCGCCTCCATTTCCGAAATGATTTCCGAAATGGCTTTTGCATTTTTCTCTTCAATGTACGAAAGCAGCGGCTGGTAGATGTTTTCTTCTTTTGGCATGGGCTATTTTAGATTTTCTTTCCACTCATTGGTAAATGAGATGAAATCTTGTACAGATAGTTCTTCTGCCCGCAAATTTAAGAAATTATGACCAGAAAGTCCCTCAGGAATGTTTAAAACTTTTAGTGCATTGCTGAGTTTTTTTCTTCTTTGATTAAAACCAGCTTTTACGATATTTTTGAATAAAGTTTCATTTCCTACAAGTCCTTCTTTGGGATTTCTCATTAGTGAAATCACGCCAGATTTCACTTTTGGTGGTGGATTGAAAACATTTTCATGAACCGTGAAAAGATATTTGACATCATAATAAGCCTGAACCATTACGGATAAAATCCCATAATCTTTCGTTCTGGGAACGGCTGCTGTTCTTTCGGCTACTTCTTTTTGGAAC
>JABCOA020000041.1 GCA_013333875.2 Flavobacteriaceae bacterium
CTGATAGCCTCTAAGGCAGAGCTTAATTTCCCTTGATAGATGCGAGATTCTATCAGGAGAAGATAAGCATTAAAAATCTCTTTATTCTTCTGCTGTCCCCCGAAAACCATAGAGTGTTTTTCTATCGCTTTTAGGGCTTTTTCTTCTGCTTTTTGGAAATTACCAATGTTATTTTTTTGGATGGGAGAAGAGATAACATCCCCAAAGAAATTAGCGTCAAGGTCTTCTTCTTCACTGGCAGGAATCAAAGAATTTTGGCTAAAAATCTCTATGTACCCTTCTTGGAAATTGTCTCTGTGGCTTTCTTTCTGCGATTTTAGTTCAGCTTTTAGGGCTTCTTTTCCATGGAAAAGAGTATTATAATAAGCTGTAAAATTATGATAAGCTCTATTGACAAACTTGTTCTTTCTTGTGGAACAGCCCACAGCCAAGACAAAAACGGACAATAAGAATATGTTTTTTTTCATCGTTTATTTTAAACTCTATTATTTCGTGTTTTATTGTATAATTATTCAGTTTCAGCCTTTCTTAATAAGGAATACACCACCGCCGTAGGAAGTCCCATGATAGTGTAGAAATTCCCATTTATTTTCTCAATTTTTGTCATTCCCAGCCATTCTTGTATTCCGTAGCTTCCTGCTTTGTCCATCGGCTGGAATTTATCAACATAAAAATCTATCTCCTCCTCCGAAATATCCAAAAAACTCACATCCGCTACATCAGTCTGTGTCAGGATTTTATCATGAGTTTTGATGCTTACGGCAGTGTATACTTGGTGTGTTTTCCCAGAAAGTGTTTTGAGCATTTCTTTGGCTTCCTCTCTGGATTTTGGTTTTCCTAAAATTTTATTTTCAAAAACTACCACGGTATCAGCGGTCAGAAGAATTTCAGCTTTCTCCAAACTTCGGAAAGCTTTGGCTTTCAGCTCCGAAAGAAAAGCGGCAACATCACTTGCAGGGAGATTTTCGGGATAAATCTCATCACATTTTATATCAACAACTTCAAAATCAAATCCCAAAGAGCCGAGCAATTCCCTGCGGCGCGGCGACTGCGAACCTAAGTATAATTTCATATTTTTTTGATTTATACAGAAGCGGTATCATCCTCCTCTGTCCATTTTCCCTGCACTTTCATCACTTGTTCTATCACATCTCGCACACAGCCTTTTCCGCCGTGGATAGGCGAAATATAATCAGCAATTTTCTTAATTTCTGGAACAGCATTGATGGGACAAGCACTGATAGCTGACAGCCTAAGCATATCATAATCAGGAATATCATCTCCCATTGACAAAACCTCATCGTTTTTCAAATCGTATTTATCTTTGAAATCTTCAAAATTTTGAAGCTTGTAGCTGGATTTTGGGTAATAATCCGTTATCCCTAAATAATTGAGCCTGTGTTTCACCATCGGGTCGCTTCCTCCTGTGATACAGGCGATTCTGTAGCCAGCTTTTATGGCTTTGGTCACAGCATAGCCATCCAAGACATTCATCGTGCGGCTCATACTCCCGTCTGGCATCAGAACGATGCTTCCATCCGTGAAAACGCCATCTACATCAAATACGAAGGCTTTTATATCTTTTAATTTTGATTTATAACTCATACATTTTTTTTATCGATAGGTTCATTATTTTATAAATTTCTCTCTGTTCATCGTTTTTTAGCAGAGTTTCGTGCATTTGCAATATTTTTTGGTCGTTCCTTCTAGCAGGCCCTGTTTGGGCATCTTTTGGGTTGATGAAATGGATTTTATCAACGGTTTCTTCTATCAGCGGAAGAAAATACTCAAAAGGAATGTCTTGGCTGTCAGAAATTTCTTTTGCTCTGGCAAAGAGATGATTGACAAAATTACAAGAAAAAACGGCAGTGAGATGGATGTATTTTCTTTTTTCATCATCTACGAGCATGGTTTTTGAGGAAATTTTTTTGGCTAAATTCATCAAAATTTCCTTGTCGTTTTCATTTTCAGCATCGATGAAAAAAGGAATTTTAGAATAGTCCAGTTTTTTCTCTTTTGAAAAAGTCTGCAAAGGATAGAAACTCGCCTTTCGGTATTCTCCAGCCAGAATTTCCATTCGGGTAGAGCCAGAAGTGTGGGCTACGAGGCTGTTTTTGTCCGTGATGATTTTGGAAACTTCACCGATGGCATCATCTTTCACCGCGATGATGTATAAATCCGCAGGTTCTAAACGCTCCGTAGAATACGAAATCCCAAGCTCGGAGGAGATTTTCTCCAAACTCGCCTCATTCCTGCCGAAAAGTTGTTTTACAGGAATTTGGTTTTCCGTAAAAGCTTTCGCCAGATGGTAGGCAACATTCCCAGAACCGATAATAACTATTTGCATCCCACAAAAATAAGAGAAAATTTTGTGAAAAGATTGTTTTTAAGAAATATCTTTGTAAGGGTGAATAAAATAAGTGAAAAAGCAATGAAAACACAAGCAAAAAATACTTTAGCCTTTATCAATATAGCATTATTGTTATTGTTTTTCTTCGGTATCAGCTCCTGTTCAGCTTTACAAACAAGCAAGGATATAAAAACCCTGCTGTTCCAAGAAAATGGAAATGTTTTCTACATTTCTTCTACTTATGCAAAGAGAGAAGTCGTTTGGAGTTATACAAATGATAAAATCATCATCTACGAAACATCCATAAAAGGTAAAATTTTGAAGAAAAGAAGTGAATTTTCCGAGCAAAAAGCTTTCTTGTTTGATAACTCTGCAAATATCGAAGCAAATGAGTGTATAGAGCTTGATGGCGACTATCTTGGTTACAGAATACAAACTCCAAACGGACAATTATTTAGTAAAGAACACCTTTTAAATATAGAATGTTTCCTCAAAACGCCTCAAAATATAACCTTCCTTAATTCATTAAAAAATGAGATGATAAAACATAAGATAATGCTCTATAAAATAGAATAACTAAGTAACAAATATCACCTCCACCGAAGCAGACTGATGCTTGAAGAATTCATTTTCCTCAAATTCTATCCCTGCATAGCCTCGCAGCACTTCATAGACCAGCTCTTGCAGGACGCCTTCGCCCAATCCGTGGATGATTTCCAGGCGTTTTATTTTATTCGCTTTGCAGAAATCCAAAACCTCTATTAGTCGCTCTTTTTGGATGAAAAGCCGTTCCCAAGAGTCATATTCATGAGGATTTTTCACTAATTGATCAAAGTGAAGGTCTATTTTCATCGCATTTTTTTGGTGCTTTTGGGAAATATTTTTTTTCGTTTCTTCTTTTTTGGTCAAAGGAACTTCATCATAAATCAAATTCTCGCGCAAAACAAGCTGAGCCAAAGGATATTCGTGCCGAAAACCATGCGAATCCTCAAAAACCGCCGTTTTATCCTTTACTGAGACCAGAGTTCCCTCCAAATCCTCATCAATCACCGAAACTTTATCGCCTATTTTCATAATTTTATCTTGTGCCGAGTTCTATTACTTCCAAATCTTTTATCTCCTGCCCATCTATCACGAATCTCATCATCGTTCTTACCTTGTGCCAGCCCACATTTCCACACGCACCAGGGTTCAGGTGCAGCAGTCCCAAATCTTGGTCAAACATAACCTTCAAAATATGAGAATGCCCAGAGATAAAGAGTTTTGGCGGGCGTTGGAGAAGTTCGGTTTTGATGTTGGGAGCGTATTTTTTAGGATAACCGCCGATGTGCGTCATCAGAACTTCCACTTCCTCGCAGGTAAATCTCAGTATTTCAGGAAATTGTTTCCGTATTCCTGTGTCATCTATGTTCCCGAAAACACCTTTCAGAGGCTTTACCGCGCTGAGGCTGTCTATTACTTCCTGATTTCCAAAATCTCCCGCATGCCAGACCTCATCCGCCTGTGAGGCGTATTCCAAAATGCGATTATCCATATAAGAATGCGTGTCCGAGAGAAGTAATATTTTTTTCATTGCTAAATGACCACCAAAACAAGGCAAATGTAATAGAAATTTACGATTTTTGCAGTCTTAAATTGCAAATTATGCGGTATTTTATAGAATTTTCCTACAATGGAGCTCATTTCTTTGGTTATCAAATTCAGCCAAAACAAATATCCGTGCAGGAAGTTTTAGAAAAAGCCCTCTCTACTCTATTGAGAGAAGATATAAAAACCACAGGCGCAGGGCGTACCGATACAGGCGTACATGCACGAAAGATATTTGCCCACTTTGATACGCAGCAGCCCATCAGCGCGGATTTAGTGAAGAGGCTGAATGCTTTTCTCCCGCCGAGCATCGCCATTAAGAGAATTTTTCAGGTTGAAGAAGAAATGCACGCGAGATTTAGCGCTGTTTATAGAACTTATGAATACCATATTTCATTAGAAAAAGACCCTTTCACAGAGGCTTTTTCGTGGCAAATGTGGAGACAAAAACTAGATGTAGAAAAAATGAACGAAGCGTGTAAAATCCTCTTTGAATATGAAGATTTTACCAGTTTTTCTAAACTGCACACAGATGTAAAAACGAATAATTGTAAAATTTATCACGCCCAATGGAACCAAAAAGGCAGCAACCTTGTTTTTACAATTTCGGCTAATCGTTTTTTAAGAAATATGGTCAGGGCTATCGTGGGAACACTAGTAGAAGTAGGTTTAGGAAAAATAAAACCAACAGATCTGCATGACATTATCCAAGCCAAATACCGCAATAAAGCAGGCGCATCTGCTCCTGCACACGGACTCTATCTTGTAGATGTGGGATACAAAGAAATGGATAAATAGGGCAGAAATTTTAAAATATTCTTACCTTTGTCATCATGGCATTTAATTCTATTTTAAATAAAATATTTAATCTTTTCATTCTCAGAAGAATGGAAGGAATCAACCAGTTTATCGAACATCCTATCGAGACTCAGCAGAGAGTTTTGTTTTCCCTGCTTTCCCAAGCGAAAAATACGGAATATGGGAAACTTCATCACTTTGAAGAAATTAAGTCTTATGAGGATTTCAATAAGCAGGTTCCTATTGTGTCATACGAGGATTTTGAACCTTTTATCGAGAAGGCGAGGCAGGGAAATCCTGATGTTTTTTGGCCTAGGAAAATAAAACACTTTGCGAAATCATCTGGAACGACCAACGCAAAGAGTAAATTCATCCCAATTTCGGATGAAAGCCTCCAAAACTGCCACTACAAGGCAGGGAAAGACCTTTTAGCGATTTATATTAACAATCACAAAGACAGCAATTTATTTAAATTTAAAAATCTAAGATTAGGTGGAAGTGCCGAGCTTTATGAAAGTTTTGGAACGAAATTCGGTGATTTATCAGCGATTTTGATAGAAAATCTGCCTTTTTGGGTAGAGAGAACCACCACGCCGAGCAGAGAAGTTTCCCTCATGTCCGAATGGGAAACGAAACTAAAAGCCATAGTTTCAGAAGTAAAAAACAAAGATGTGGGAAGCCTCACGGGAGTTCCCAGTTGGATGATGGTGCTTCTGCAAAGGGTTTTGAAAGACACAGGAAAGAAATCTATTTCTGAAGTCTGGCCAAATCTGGAAGTATTTTTCCATGGCGGGATTAGTTTTGTGCCGTATAGAGAGCAATATAAACAGCTGATAGGCAAGGATATCCGCTATTATGAAATTTATAATGCCTCGGAAGGATTTTTCGGAATTCAAGACCGATTTGGCAGCGATGAAATGCTCCTCATGCTGGATTATGGAATTTTCTATGAATTTATCCCGATGGATACTTTTGGGACAGAAAACGCAAAAGCTGTTTCGCTGGAAAATGTAGAATTAGGGAAAAATTACGCAGTCGTTATCACCACTAATGGAGGGCTTTGGCGCTATCTGATAGGCGATACGATAAGATTCACAGATTTGAAGCCATTTAGATTTAAAATCTCGGGAAGAACCAAACATTATATCAATGCATTTGGCGAGGAACTGATGATAGACAATGTTGAAACAGCCCTTTCTAAGGCTTGCCAAGAAACCAATGCGAAAATCACGGATTACACAGGTGCGCCAGTCTATATGAAAGACGGCGAATCTGGCAGCCACGAATGGATGATAGAGTTTTCCACAGAGCCGAATGATTTTGCGCGTTTTTCTGAAATTTTTGATGAAACGCTAAAATCCTTAAACTCTGATTACGAGGCAAAAAGATACAATAACATGACCCTGAAACCGCCAATTATCCATAAAGCGAGAACCAATCTTTTCTACGACTGGATGGCATCTCGCGGGAAACTGGGCGGACAGAATAAAGTCCCGCGCCTCAGCAATGACAGGCAGTATATAGAACCTCTTTTAGAAGAGAATAAATGATAAAACTCCTTTTTAAAAGGAGTTTTTTGTTAATTTTTGAAGGCAATAAAATCCATCTTGTTTAAACTAATTGCACTGATGCTTTTAGAAAAATTCAGAATAAAATCGATAGTTTTCTTTTTGGGCATAAGTACAATTTTAGCAAAATTGTAGTTTTTTTTCATTAGTGAGATATTTACTTTTATTTCTCGAACGAAAAAAAACTGTTAATTATTATGATGTTAAAACAATTTTATTTTCTGCAATTATTTTTCTGATGTTCATCAGGGCGTAGCGCATTCTGCCGAGAGTAGTATTGATGCTTGTGTTTGTCAGTTCTGCTATCTCTTTGAA
>JABCOA020000042.1 GCA_013333875.2 Flavobacteriaceae bacterium
ACGCTGTATCCCTGCTTTTCTGCCCACATGATGTACATTCTCATCAGCATGGATGCCCAGTCGCAGCTCTCCGTTCCACCTGCTCCAGCTGTGATTTGGAGGACAGCAGAAAGCTCATCTCCTTCGCTGGAAAGCATGTTTTTGAATTCCAGATTTTCTATTTTTTCAAGAAGTTTTGGGAAGATGTCTTCGTCTTCCACTTCTTTTTCGCTGTCTGGGTCTTCTTTGGAAAACTCTACCAATACTTGTAAATCTTCAAATTCTTTATGGATTTCCTCATATTCTTCCACCCATTTCTTTTTGGAGCGGAGCTGTTTTAGAAAAGCCTCAGCTTCTTTTGGGTTGTCCCAAAATTCTGGCGAAGCGGTTTTCTCATCATCGTTGGCTATTTCTACCTTTTTTCGCTCTATTTGAAGGTATTTGTATAAATCTTCTATTCGGTTCTGTGCGTCTTTTATTTGTTCGTTACTAATCACAAATTCAAATTTTTACAAAAATAATAGTTTTTTGGTGATTTTAGTAATAAAAATTTATTTTCCGTTAAAAGTATTCATCGTATTGGTAATTCCAGCAAAGACAAAGGACAGGCAGGCATCTGCGAACTTATCAATTCTTTCGGGAAGTTTTTCATTTTCTTCCTCGCTCCATTCACCGATGACATAGTCTATCTGTCTGCCCTTTTCGAAATCGGAAGAAATCCCAAATCTCAGGCGGGCGTAGTTTTGGGTTTTTATCATTTCCTGAATGTTTTTCAGACCGTTATGCCCAGCATCAGAGCCCTTTGATTTTAGGCGTAAAGCACCAAAAGGCAGCGCCAAATCATCTGTCACGACGAGGATATTTTCCAAAGGAATGTTTTCTTTCTGCATCCAGAATTTCAGGGCGTTTCCTGAGAGATTCACATAAGTATCTGGTTTTAAAAGAATTACTTTTCTGCCCTTGTATTTTCCTTCGGCTGTCCATCCGTAGTTTGCAGAGCTGAACTTTGCTTCTATTTTTTCGGCAACTCTCTCCACGATTTTAAAACCGATGTTATGCCTTGTATTTTCGTATTTTTCGCCTTTGTTTCCTATTCCTAAAATTAAGTATTTCATTGTTTTAATTAAAATGATGATAATTCTCCATATCAATAATTTACACTTGGTAAAATAAGTAAATGATTTTAAAATTATGGTTTTATCTTTTTTTGAAATTAAAAATTATCAATTTCTATATCTGCTTGAATTTCACTTACTAAATCAAATACAGGGAATACTTTACCAAGAGGAATGATAATTTGGTTTGGGTAAAGGGTATTGCCTTTAGGTATATTTTGATAAAGCATAAATTTTAGATAGTTCTTTTCTCCTTCATTGATTTTAATTTTTTCTTTGATTTTGTGTTTAGGAATTTCTAAATAAAACTCTTCATCAGCAGGTTTTTCCATATTAAAAACCGTTCCTTTTTTTAGATTTAGAGGTTTGCCATTGATAAAGATTTCTAACTTTGAGAATTCAGCTCCCAAACCATTATAATATTTAGGTCTATAAACAATGAGCTCAGTTTTTTCATTTTCCTTCTCTTTTATGGAAAATTCATTATCGGGTAAATGATAAATATAAGCTGACATCACAAAAGAATCAGGCTCACCTATGTTTTGAATTCCTTTTATCCACATTGAGTTTCCTCCATTATTCAGGCAAAGGTTTGCTAGATAGTTCAGTTGATATTCAAATGTATTCTCCTCTACATTTTTTGAAGAAAATTTGGTTCTAATGGTTTTTATGGGTTTGTATTCCTGTTTAATATTGTTTTTGAAAAGTAAGTAGATGTTTTCTTCTTTCCCTTCATTGTTTTTGAAATGATATTTTTTCTGAGTGAAACCCAATAGAAAAGAGAATAAACCAAATAATACAAAAATCTTTTTCATAAAGTTATTTTTACAAAGATAAATAAAATTATCAAAGGAGTTTATCTAATAATCTATTCACTTCCTCTGGTTGTTCTCTCTTTCAGCTTGGCTTGGGTTTTGTGTCAGATAATTCAGCAGGTGCTTGAATTTTTCACTTTGATAAAATTTGTCCTGTGGATTGTCTGGGAAATATCCCGAAAACACGCTTTTTTTTATGACCATTTTCTTCAAACTAAATGCTTCATTTTAAATGGATTTATGACCAAAATCATCAGCCAAGATAGGAGTAGGTTTTGTATCTTTGTGCGAGAAATTTAATAATTAAAAAGAAGTGTTAGTTTTTATTTTGGTGTTCGGATGATTTCCAAAATCTTAAATATCAAGTAAAACTAAAAAGTCCTCACTTTTTTTGTATTTGTTCATCTGTGTTTAGGGCTTGGCAGGAAAATAAAATATTATGAAAAAAACAGCTTTATTTTTATTTATGTTATTTGTTTTTGTAATGAAAGCACAGGAAATACCAGAAACGGTTTTATTAGGAGAGATACCAGACAAGAAGATAAAATATTATATTTATCCAAAAACAATAAAAGAATCAGAAAGACCAGGTTATATTACAGCATGGTTATTGGAGGAGTATTCTGTTCCCAAAAAATCACCTAATGGTAAATATTATATGAAAACGAAAACTCAGTATCTAATAAATTGTAAATACAATAAGGTAGGTGTAATAACTATTTTATTCTATTCTAAAGATAATACTCATATCTATAGTACAGAGAGTACAAATGAATATTTAGTTAAAGAAGAATCGATGCCTCCTGGTTCTATTGGAGAGGATATGATAAAAGCATCATGTTATATATATGATAAAATACTTAATCAAAGCCATGAATAAAATAAACAATCCAGCCTAAGCGAAATGCTTAGGCTGGATTGTTTATTGAGCTTAGGAGTTGATTGATTTCCTCTATGCTTTCCATGCTGTCTTTTCGCATGAGCAGCTGGTTGTTTTTTTCTTTCAGCTGGGCTTGGTTAGGGTTTTGTGTCAGATAATTTAGCAGGTGTTTGAATTTTTCACTTTGATAAAATTTGTCCTGTGGATTGTCTGGGAAATATCCTAAAAATACGCCTTTTTTCATTACTATTTTCTCAAAACCTATCTCTGCGGCGAGCCATTTCAGCTCTACAGATTTCAGTAAATTCACTGCTTCTTCTGGTAGTTTTCCGAAGCGGTCTTCCAGCTCGTTTTGGAACTTTTCCAGCTCCTTTTTGTTTTCTATTTCGGCAAGTCTTTGGTAGAGGAGAAGCCTCTCCGAGGTGGAATTTACATAATGGTCAGGCAGCATCAGCTCAAAATCAGTATCGATATTCACTTCTTTTACCGATTTGAAAAGTTTTTTCCTATCCTCTTCATTATTAAATAATTCCTCAAACGACTCATCATCCTGAAGCTCTTCCAAAGCCTCCTGCATAAGTTTTTGGTAAGTTTCAAAGCCCATTTCGTTGATAAATCCGCTCTGCTCTGCACCGAGTAAATCCCCAGCGCCACGGATTTCCAAATCTTTCATCGCAATCTGGAACCCACTTCCCAAATCCGAAAACTGCTCTATCGCTTCCAGTCGTTTTCTAGCATCGGAGGTTATCATATCGTATGGTGGCGTGATGAGATAGCAAAAGGCTTTTCTGTCGCTTCTGCCCACACGACCGCGCATCTGGTGGAGATCTGCAATCCCAAATCTCTGCGCATCATTGATGAAAATAGTATTCGCATTTGGGACATCCACGCCGCTTTC
>JABCOA020000043.1 GCA_013333875.2 Flavobacteriaceae bacterium
AAAAAAGGAATGAAAGGACACAAAATTTGTTTTTAAAAAATTCTATTTTTTTATTTATAAATATATGAATTTGTTCGCTTTACAAAAAATTAAACAAAAAAAACAAACACACATACAAATTATAAAATAAATCCTTTAAAAGATATTCATTCAAAATATTTTTATTTAATCGAAAAATTAAACAATTTATCGTTAAATTATTTTTTTATTATAAAATTTATTGTTACTTTTGCTCACCCTTTTAAAAAAGCCTGTTAGGCATTGCTAAAAGTAATAATTTTTTCATCATTTGTGTTTTTGCCCTCATATGCTAAATATGAGGGTTTTTATTTGCCGTGATTCATCCTTTCATAACGAACCAATAAATCCACAAAATAGCTGTAAGTAACGGCTCCTTCCTGCTGGTTTGTCTTCAAAAACAGGTCGTTCGTAAATGCAAAAAATGTGTTCATCGAGCCTTGATACTCCTCCACAAAATCTTTCTCCGCCTGATAATCCCTCTTCATTTCGTCGCTGTATTGTGCTATTATTGTTTTCACAAAATCTTCATCTTCTGCAATCAAAGCTCTGAGCAGACTTTTTAAGGCAAAATATTCCGTGCTGTATCTCAACTCTGGATTTTCGGAGCTAATTCCTACCAAATACCCCACAAAATTAGCCTCCTGTTCGCGGGCAAATCCCAGCTGATGGGCGGATTCATGGGACAAAGTAAATGGAAGATAGATGTGCGGAAGATGAGAATTATACTGCGCCTCTGTGCTGAACGGATTGTAATACCCTAGAACTCCCGTATAATTAATAAATCCAGAATACAAACTTGGTTTAAAATTATCAATTTCGGTAGAAATTTTATTTCCTAAAAAAGCTGGAATTCTTTTCTGTTGGGAGAGGATTTCTTTTTTTATTTTTTCTAAATCCTGAATCTGAAAAACGCCTTTCTCATCCTCTTTTACAAGCGTTCTGGTATGCTTTGCGCGATGTAAATATTTCAGTGCAAGGGCTTTTATTTCTGTAATTTGTGGTTCTTTTTCATCCAAAGCCAAAATAATTGGTCGCTGAAAATAGGTCATCCCCCAAACCAACTGATAAACGAAATAAAAAACATTAAGCCCCTTCAAAAGCCGTAATGAATACACTTTTCTCGTTTTGGAATTAAATAATTTGAAAATACTAAAAACCAAAAACAGTCCCAAAACAAAATAAACAACATCCCCTAATGAAAAAGGAATTTTAGAAAAAACAGATTGGAAAAGATATTTCTTTTGTTCAAAAAGAGAATCAACGAAATAGACCGCTCCACTCCACCGAGAAAACAGATAGAAGAGAAGAATCTGAATAACAAACAAACCTACCCAAAATCTTCTCTTTGACAACATTTTTATTTTATTTTTAATGATTAAGCAGCTCCTTGTTTTTTCAATATTTTAGGCGTTATAAATCCATAAAATGCCAAATATGCGAAACAAAACAACGGAATGATATACGAAAAATGAGTGTACGAAAGTCCAAAAATTCCATTTGGATTTTTCAAATCAAAGTCACAAATTGCGCCCTGCACCAGCGGAATAATCCCACCGCCCAAAATCATCATTATCAGGAAAGAAGACGCCTTCCCTGTGTTTTTGCCAAGCCCTGTAATCGCCAAATCAAAAATAGCAGGCCACATGATAGAGCAGAACAGACCGCCTGAAATAAAGAAATATCTCGCCGTTTCTTTGTCTGGATACACCAAGCCTAAAAGCATCATCAGAACTCCAGCCAAACCAAAAATCATAAGGGTTTTTCCTGCGTTTTTACCGCCTAAAAAACTCATTAACACGAAAATAACTATCCACACAGGATAAATATAAAACGAAGAAACATCTTTACCACTGAGAATATTAGCTCCTATGATAATTGCAAAGGCAACAAACGGCACGATGAATTTTAGAACCATATTGGTAGATTTAGAGAAATCAAATACATTAACTCCGCCATTCCAACGGCCAATCATCAAACTTCCCCAATAAAGCGAAATAAACGGCGCTAAATTCTCCTCTAAAAGCCCCCCAAATTCCGAAGTTTGGAGCAAAGCAGGAAGATTACTCACGATAGAAACCTCTACACCTACATAGATGAAAATCGCCAGCATTCCCATCATCAACTGTGGGTATTTTAATATATTAAATCCTTCCTCTGCGCTTTCTTCTTGGGTTTCTTTCTCTTTTGATGGGTCTTCTATTTTAGAAAACATCAGAAATACTGCAACTAAAAGAAATGCCAATCCTAAAATAACGAAAGGAATTTTGACATCATTCAGATTAAGGCTTGATGAAGAATTTTGATTCCCAAAAATCGCAATTCCAAGGATAATCGGCCCTATCGTAGTTCCCAGCGAATTGATTCCACCAGCCATCGTCAGACGGTGCGTCCCTGTTTCTGGATTCCTCATTTTTATAGCAAGTGGATTGGCTACTATCTGCTGGACAGAAAACCCTAAACCAACCACAAACAAGGCTGTCAGAAAAATCCAATAATTATTCATAGAAGCTGCCGGCACAAACAAAAACGCGCCCATAGCTGAGATAGAAAGCCCAAAAGCAAGAGTTTTTTTGTATCCAAATTTTTGGAGGACATCGCCCCGCATCGAAATGATAAAAAACACCAGCGAACCCACGAAATACGCCGCATAGAAAGCATTATTCACCAACTGAGATTCCAGCTGCGAAAGCGTAAAACTGTTTTTAAATACAGGGATCAAAATATCATTACTCGCCGCCACAAATCCCCAAAAGAAAAATACACTTATCAATGGAATAAACTGCGACCACTTGGTTTGTTGCTCCTGCTGTTTCATATCAAAATTTAATTTTTTTCTATTGTTTTCAATATCATATCATAAGCCTTCTGTTTCAAGGTTTCCATATCCGTATCAGGCTCTAATATATCATTTAAATAAACTTTCATCCTGCCAGGATATCCCTTACTATTATCAAAAGGAAACATTTCTTTTAATCCTACAAAGGTATAAACCACTATCTCCACCTGATGCTCCACTGCCATAGAAAAAGCCCCATTTTTGAAATTATCCAGCACGATAGAAGTATCATCTGGAACACCTCCCTCTGGGAAAATCGCTATACTTTTCCCTTCCTTTATACGCTCTGCACACTTGGTGTAGACATCCGCCCTGCTTTTTGGGTCGCTTCTATCCACGCTTACAAATACCCTTTTGTAGATAGAGCCAAAGATAGGGATTTTTTCTAATTCTTTCTTCCCTACAAAACAAATAGGATGCTCTGGGTGCAGAATACACGGAAGCATCACATCTATCATAGAGGTATGATTGGCTATAATGATGTACTGTTTATTAGGGTCTATATTTTTTTCGGTTTCTTTTATAAAATCATACCGAAAACCCATTCCATAAAACATACCAAGACACCACATTCTTATCAGTTTGTAGCATTGTTTGGTATATCTGTCGTTTAACGCTAAAAAATAAACAAAAAAACCTAAAAATAGTGTCAAAAATATTCCTAAAAGCACAAACCAGCCTCGCCAGATATAAACAAGTATCTTTTTCAATATCAATAATTTATCCGTTAATATTACTTTTCACCAAAAACAAAAACGATGTTTATTTTAGCTTAAAATCATTCATTTCGTTTTATGAGGGCAAATTTAAACTTTTAATTCATTTGAGTGAAAAAAGATTCGCCATGGATTTTGGTTAAAATTAAAAAATTATTCCTTATTTTCGTTCCCAAAAAATTACACAAAAATATGATTGCAATCGTAGATGGAGGAGCCACCAAATGTGACTGGGTTCTTTTACATGAAAATGGAGAAGAAGAACTGCTGAAAACACAGACCATTGGGCTAAATCCTAATATCATAGCACATGATAAAATAGCCAGCGAAATAGAAAAAAATCCAGATCTTATAAAAATCAAAAATGACCTAAAAAGCATCTATTTCTACGGTGCGGGCTGTGGTTTTGACGAAAATAAAAAAATCGTAAAAAGCGAAATCCAAAAAATCTTCCCAAATGCAGAAATCTCTGTGCAAGAAGACCTTACAGCTGCTGCTTATGCTGCTTATCAGGGAACTCCTGCCATTGTATGTATTTTAGGAACAGGGTCTAATTCCTGCCTCTTTGATGGCGAAACTCTACACAGAGAACTCCCTTCACTAGGGCATATGCTGGGAGATGAGGGAAGCGGAAGCGCCATCGGAAAAGCTGTTGTAAGGGATTTTTTCATGAAAAAACTACCAAAGGACTTGGCTGATGATTTTGAGCAGACCTACCAGCTATCTGCTGCTGATCTTATCCAAAAAATCTACCATTCTCCTATGGCGAACTCTTATCTGGCTTCTTTCAATAAATTCGTAGCTGAGAGGAAAAACCATCCTTACCTACAAAATCTAGTATTCCAAGAAATGAAAAGGTTCTTTGAATACCACATTCTTCCGTATAAAAACTGTTTCTCTTGTGAAATCAATTTCGTAGGTTCTATATCCTATATTTACCAAGATATTCTAAAATCTGTGGCTTCTTACTACCGCCTAAATGTAGGAACTATCATACAAAAGCCCATAGAAGATCTAGTAAAATACCACCAAAAATATATTTTAGAATAATAA
>JABCOA020000044.1 GCA_013333875.2 Flavobacteriaceae bacterium
AGGAACGAATCCAAAATGATAATATTTCTTTTTATTGTTTTTTATATCATTTTGGGCTTGTTTTTCATATTCTATGTATTTATCGTTATTTTTATTAGACTGATAATAAGAATAACAACCTACAAATGAAACAGCTACAACGATTACAGTTAATACAATATATTTTATTTTCATAATATCATTTTCTAAAATATTTCAGGCTAACCTTTTATGCTTCGCCCAAAAGACTCTGCAACAGCTCCAAGCACAAAAACTATTACTAAAACACAGAATATGGTGTATAAAACTTTCTTTTTCATATCTTTTTTAATTATCTATCAAGCAATGCCATCGTTTTTCCTATTTTGTATCCCAAAAAATACAAAAAGAAAACTAGAGCCACTATTTTTGTTACGGTTCGCGGGTTTTTACTAATATAAGAAATTAGTTTCTCAAATGTTGCTTCCATTATTTTATCATTTTTTCTTGGCTAATATCAGAATTTTTCTTGTAAAAAACTATTTTTGTTTAATATTTTTATTCTTTAATGAATAATTATCACAAATTTAGTAAATTTGTCAAAAATGTTACTGCTGTTTAAATAAATTCATATGGTTTTTATTAAAGATTTACAAAAATCCTACGATATCGGAAAATCCAAACTCCATGTTTTGAAGGGAATCAATCTGGATATTTCAGAAGGCGAGTTCGTGTCCATCATGGGTTCATCAGGTTCTGGGAAATCTACCCTGCTGAACATCATAGGGATTTTGGATCAAAAAGACAGCGGAATCTACGAGCTGGACGGCATTCCCATAGAACATCTCAACGAGGCGAAAGCCGCAGAATACCGCTCTAGGTTTTTAGGGTTTGTATTTCAGTCATTTAACCTCATCAGCTATAAAACTGCTTTGGAAAATGTAGCACTTCCGCTCTATTATCAAAATGTAAGCAGAAAAGAACGAAACCAAAGAGCCCTAGATTATCTAGAAAAAGTAGGTCTTGCAGATTGGGCTAACCGCCTACCAAACGAGCTTTCGGGAGGACAGAAACAAAGAGTAGCCATCGCCAGAGCCTTAATCACCGACCCGAGAATCATCCTCGCTGATGAGCCTACAGGAGCTTTGGACAGCAAAACCACTCATGACATTATGAAACTTCTGCAGGAAATCAACAATCAAGGAAAAACCATCATCATCGTAACCCACGAACCCGATGTAGCAGCGCAGACAAAAAGAAATGTCTTCCTAAAGGACGGCATCATAGAGAGCGATGAAGTCATAGAACAATTTGTTTTATAAACACATTTTTAAATAAAAACCAACCAAAAAATGTTTGATTTAGACCGCTGGCAGGAGATTTTTAGTTCTATTCGGAGTAATATGCTTCGGACGGTGCTTTCTGGCTTTACAGTGGCACTGGGACTTTACATTTTCATTGTTCTTTTTGGAATCGGAACGGGTCTGAAAAACGCCTTTAATGATGGTTTCAGAAGCTCTCAAAACCTAATTTCCATTTCCTCTGGGCGGACTTCCCTTGCCTATGCTGGGCTTCAGGCGGATAGGCTCATTAGTTTTAATAATGATGATTTAGAAGCAGTTACCACGGAAAACAAAGAAAATATAGAATATTCCTCACCGATATATTCCTCCTTTTGGACAGTGAAATACGGCAAAGAAAGTGGCAGCTACGGCATAAACGGGGCTGGTGAAGAGGAAGTCTACATCAAAAACAGAACGGTTTTGGATGGGCGGTATCTTTCGCCTGCGGATATCAAAGAAAATAGAAATGTAGCAGTCATCGGTAAAATGGTGCATCGCGACCTCATCAAAAACGGAAATCCCATCGGTAAAGAACTGGATATCAACGGGACTATATTCAAAGTCATTGGTATATTTTCTGATAACCAAGGTGACTGGGCAGAGCGAAGCATCAGTATTCCCATTACCACCATGCAGCAACTTAAAAAAAGTTCTGATACCATTTCTGAAATTTCTCTAACCTACAATATGGAACTCTCTCCTGATGAAGCGATACAATTTGGAGAAGAGCTAAAAAACCAGCTTCAGGAACGAAAAAAAGTTTCACCAGAGGATGAACAAGCGATTTGGGTTTTCAATAATGCTGAAAATACCAAAAACGGAACCATGTTCCTGAGCGTCATCATCATCATCGTAGGTTTTATAGGAATCGGGACGCTTGTCGCAGGGATTATCGGAATTAGTAATATCATGGTTTACATCGTTAAAGAACGAACACTGGAAATAGGAATACGAAAAGCCATAGGAGCAAGACCCATAAGCATCGTGGTGCTTATCTTGCAGGAAAGCATTGTAATTACGGTTTTATCGGGGATTATTGGAGTTATTTTAGGGGTTCTTTCGCTGAGGCTCATTGGGAATAATTTACGGCAATATTTCATTTTAGACCCAAATGTAGGCTGGGGAGCGATATTTTCAGCATTTGTTTGTTTAGTCATTTCAGGGGCGGTGGCAGGCTTTGTTCCAGCATACCGAGCTTCAAAAATAAAACCAATAGAAGCACTGAGAGGCTGATTTAATCCATTAAAAAAGAAGCAAAATGAATATCATTTTCAAAAAAGATACTTGGCAGGAAATTTATTATTCACTCAGAAATAATAAACTTCGGACTTTCCTCACTATGATTGGCGTGGGCTGGGGAATGTTCCTGTATGTCACGCTTTTAGGGGCAGCCAAGGGAATGGAAAACGGCTTCAACAAGTTGTTTTCAAGTTTTGCTACAAATAGTATTTTCCTCTGGGGACAGGAAACCTCGATTCCTTATGACGGCTTCCCAAAGGGCAGAACCATAGACCCGCACCTTTCGGATATAGAATATTTAAAAAAGAAAATTCCTGAAATAGACTACATCGCACCACAAAACTCAAAAGGAAATTTTGGTTCAGCGGGAGTGCTGATGACCAGAGGAGGGAAAAGCATCACTTACAGCCTAAACGGCGACTACCCTATCGGGAACAAAATCTCTGAAAAAAAGTTGATATACGGAAGATACCTGAATGATTCCGATGTTTCTTAAAACAAAAATGTAGTGGTCATCGGTGAGCAAATTTACAAAACACTTTTCGAAGCGGGTGAAAATCCCATTGGAAAATCCATCAACATAAAAGGCATGTTTTTCAATGTGATAGGCGTTTTCAGAATGAAAAGAAAAGTGGGAATAGAGAGCGACCAAACGGCCATAATTCCGCTTTCTACTTTTACCCAAATGTTTAATGAAGGCGACAAAGTAGGTGTTTTATCCATTGTCTCTAAACCCAATGCAGATGTGAGCATCGTGGAAGAAAAAGTAAAATCCGAACTAAAAACCAAATACAGAGTTTCACCCGAAGACACCAATGCTTTTGGAGCTTTTAACCTTGGGAAAGAATTTAAGAAACTCACAGGTTTCCTTGACGGCATGCAGCTTTTGACCATCATCGTGGGGACGCTTACCATCATCGCTGGGGTCATTGCGATATCCAACATCCTGCTCATCACCGTGAAAGAAAGAACCAAAGAAATAGGAATCCGCCGAGCTTTGGGAGCGAAACCCTCCGAGGTGAGAAACCAAATTTTGCTGGAAAGTGTGGTCATCACTTTATCCTCTGGTCTGGCTGGATTTATGCTGGGAATGCTGGTTCTGATGCTTTTAAGCCTTGCCACCCAAAACCAAGATGACATTCCGTTTTACAATCCTACCGTTAATTACGGAAATGTATTCGGAGCAATGGCAATAATGGTTTTCCTCGGACTGATAATAGGCATGATTCCCGCGCAAAGAGCCATAAGCATCCGCCCGATAGATGCATTAAGAAGTGAATAATAAAATTGAATTTTAAATATAAGAAATAATGAAAAAGATAATTTATGCCATTCTTGGATTAGTTGCTGTTGCTCTACTGGGATCAACTGTAATGTATTTGATAAAATCCAATTCTGATGAGAGCAAAGAATTTCTTACAAGAAAGCCCACTGTACAAGACATGGAGGACAAAGTGATGGCGACTGGAAAAATCGTTCCGAAAGAAGAAATAGAAATAAAGCCCAATATTTCTGGGATTATTGACCAAATTCTTGTGAAAGAAGGCGACAAGGTGGCAGCAGGACAGCTCATCGCCACGCTCAGAATCGTTCCCAGTGTAGCTGATGTGAACAATGCACAGCAACAGGTAAGCAACGCCCAACTTCAAATAAACAATGCAAGAACCAATCTTGCTAATCAAAAACAACAGTTTGCGATGCAGGAAAGCCTTTATAAACAAGGCGTTATCTCCAAACAAGAGTTTCTAACCTCTCAACAGCAACTCTACAGTGCTGAACAAAATGTGAAAAATGCCCAACAGCAATTTTCCACTGCACAAAAAAATTTGCAGATTGCTAGAACTGGCGCTACTCCTGAACTGCAAAGCATGGCTACAACTCAAATTCGTTCTAAAGCAAGCGGCACTGTCCTAGAAGTTCCTGTGAAAATAGGAAACCAAGTGATAGAGGCCAATTCCTTCAATGCGGGAACTACCATTTGCTCCATTGCAGACCTAAATTCACTCATTTTTGAAGGAAAAATAGATGAAGCCCAGGCAGGAAAAATAAAAGAAGGCATGAATATGAATGTAATAATAGGCGCCCTCCAGAACAAGGCTTTCTCTGGGAAAGTGACCCTCATCGCACCAAAAGGGACAGAAGAAAGCGGAACCATAAAATTCCCAATAAAAGGCGATGTGTTTAATCCTAATAATGAATACATTCGTGCAGGATTTTCTGCAAATGGAGAAATCATTCTCAGTTCGCAGAAAAACGCACTTCTTTTGGACGAATCCCTTATCCAATACGAAAAAGTGAACGGAAAAGATGTTCCTTTTGTGGAAGTAAAACAGGGTAATGGTTCATTTAAAAAGGCTTTTGTAAAATTAGGAGCGAGTGATGGTATCAATGTACAGGTGCTTTCTGGAATTGATAAAAATTCTGAAATAAAAGTCTGGAACCCTTCCGACAAAGACAAAGAAGAACTGAAAGAAAAGAATAAATAAACTTTCTTGACTAAAAAAGTTTATACTTTCAATTTTATTTGTTACATTTGCAGACTTAAAAAATATTAACAGGGACGAGTTCCCAATTTTAAATCAATTTAATTATGTCAGTAAAAATTAGATTACAAAGACACGGAAAAAAGGGAAAACCTTTCTTTCACATCGTGGTAGCAGATTCTAGAGCAAGAAGAGATGGTAGATTCATCACAAAACTTGGAACTTACAATCCTATCACTAATCCAGCAACTATCGAACTAGATGTAGATGCTGCAGTAAAATGGTTGAACAATGGTGCTCAGCCTACAGACACTGCTAGAGCTATCCTTTCTTACAAAGGTGCTCTTTACAAAAAACACCTTCAAGGAGGAGTTGCTAAAGGAGCTTTCAGTGAAGCTGAAGCTGAAAAAAGATTTAACACTTGGTTAGCTGAAAAAGAAGCTAAAATCCAAGGTAAAAAAGATGGTTTAGCAAAATCTAAAGATGATGCTAAAAAAGCTGCTTTAGAAGCTGAAAACAAAGCTAATGAAGCAAGAATCAACGCTAAAAAACAAGCTGAAGAAGAGGCAAAAGCTGCTGCTGAGGCTGCTGAAGCACCAGTAGAAGAAGCTCCTGCTGTAGAAGCAGAAGGAGATGCACATGCTGAAGAAACTGAAGCTTAAAAAACTTACCGATGCAGAAAGAAGATTGCTATTTTTTGGGCAAAATTACTCGTAAGCACGGTCTTTCGGGGAATCTAATTTTAAAATTAGATACAGACCAACCCGAAATTTATAAAAAATTGGAATCAATATTCGTTGAAATCAACGGACTATTGGTTCCGTTTTTTATTGAAAAAATCATTTGGAGTAAACAAGATTCTCTCAATATTCTTTTCAAAAACTCCTCTGATGCACTAGTAGAGCAGCTTATTGGTAAAAATGTTTTTCTTCCGCTTTCTACTCTTCCTAAATTGAGCGGAAATCAGTTTTATTATCACGAAGTGATTGGTTTTGAAATTTTAGAAAAAGATGGAAAAACCTGCGGAAACATCGTTTCTGTAAACGACCAGACCGCTCAGCATTATTTCATTTTAGACTTGGCTCAGAAAGAAGTCATCATTCCTATCGTAAAAGAATGGATTTTAGAAGTAAATAGAGATGAAAAATTCATCAAAATGGAACTTCCAGAAGGGCTGATAGATGTTTTTCTTAACTAAAAAAAGCTCCTTTTACGGAGCTAATCTTGATGTTTTCCATTTACCATCTTGGAACTGATACACTATCCTGTCATGCAGACGGTTAGGTCTTCCCTGCCAAAATTCTATTTCATACGGCTTGGCAAGATATCCGCCCCAGTGTGGAGGTCGTGTCACTTCTTTCCCTTCAAATTCTTTTTCTAAATCTTGTAATTTTTGGGCTAAATATGCTTTGCTAGGGATTTCTTCGCCTTGTTCAGAAGCCCATGCGCCTAATCTACTTCCTCGTGGTCTCGATGCGAAATATTCATCCGACATCTCAGGCGAAACTTTTTCCAGCCTTGCTTTTATCATCACTTGGCGTTCCAAAGCAGGCCAAAAGAAATAGAGACAAGCCACCTTGTTCTTGTCAATAGATTTCCCTTTTTTACTATTATAATTGGTATAAAACACAAAACCTTCTTTGCTGTAACTTTTCAGAAGCATCGCTCTGGTTCTAGGGCAGCCATCATCATCTATCGTAGAGAGAATCATGGCATTAGCCTCAAAAATATCAGGATGTTTGTCCGCATCTGCGAACCATTCCTTGAAATGTTCCATAGGATTTTCCTTTACTTCGTGGTCATGAAGCTCGAACTGCTCGTAGACTTGGCGTTTGTCATGTAAGTTTTCCATATTTTAATATTTACAATTTATACTACAAAGGTAAGATTTAATTCCTACTCTTTGGGATAGGATTTAATGTTTTTTATTTGTAAAAAAGAAAAAATAGTCGCTTTAAATCATTTTAAATTCTTAAATTTAGCCCATTAATTTAATTTTTTACTAAAAATGAAACGACTATTTTTATTAGCTGCCTTCATTCTGAGTTTTATTCCAGCAAAAGCTGATGAAGGAATGTGGCTTATGATGCTTATCAAAAGGCTGAATGGCGTAGATATGCAGAAACAGGGGCTGAAACTGACTCCAGAGGAAATCTATTCAGTAAACAATTCTAGTTTGAAAGATGCCATTGTAAGTTTTGGTGGTTTTTGTACTGGGGAAATCGTGTCCAAAGAAGGACTTATCTTTACCAACCACCACTGCGGATATGGCTCTATCGCTGCGCTTTCTACTCCACAAAAAGACCACTTGACCAATGGTTTTTGGGCGATGAATAAAAAAGAAGAACTTCACGCTAAAGACCTGTATGTAAGGTTCTTAGTAAGAATGGGAGATGCTACGGAAAGAATAAACTCGAAGCTGAACAACCAAATGTCTGCTAGCCAAAGACAAGATATTATCAATCAAGAATTTAAAGCGATTGAAAAAGAAAATAGCGAAAACGGAAAATACTCTGTAGTTGTTCGTTCGTTCTTCAATGGAAACGAGTTCTATTATTTTGTTTATCAAGATTATAAAGACATTAGACTAGTAGGAACACCTACCAACTCTATTGGTAAATTCGGTGGAGATACAGACAACTGGGAATGGCCAAGACACACAGGAGACTTTGCGGTTTTCCGAGTGTATGCAGATGCGAACGGAAACCCAGCAGAATACTCTCCTAATAATGTTCCTCTAAAACCTAAACACCACTTACCTGTTTCTCTAAAAGGTATCAAACCTAATGATTTCACGATGATTGTAGGATACCCAGGGAGAACGAACAGATATTTGACTTCTTATGGAATCAACCAGTTGATTACCAAAGATTATCCAGCATGGGTAGATGCTTCTAAAGCAACTATGGATGTGATGAAAAAATACATGGATAAAGACCAAGCTATCCGTTTGGACTATGCGAGTTCTTATTCCAGCACGGCTAACTACTGGAAAAACAGAGCAGGAACGATAGAAGCTGTTTTGAAAAACAAAACTATCAACGCGAAACAAGATTTGGAAAAAGTATTCCAAACATGGGCTGATAAGCCAGAAAACAAAGCTACTTATGGTAATGTTCTAAAAGAAATAGAAGAATACTACGCAAAAACAAACGAAAGAAATGTAGAGCTGAACTATCTAAGACTAATGAGTAGAAGAGCGGCTTTCATCAATATGCCGTATGTATTAGGAAACAAATTGGCTGTTTATGCTGACCAAGACGCTAACGGACAGGCTGCCATGAAAGCAAAACTAATCAAAGAAGTAGAAAACATCTACGAAGACCTACATCCAAAGGTAGAAGCTGACCTTTTCGTGACACTGCTTACACTTTATAAAAACAAAGTAGATGCGAAACACCAGCTGCCTGTCATCAGATTTAGTAATCCAAATGAAATTTCACTTAATGGTATTTTTGCTTCTAAGGAAAATGTTTTGAACTTTATCAACAATCCTAAAAAACAAAAATTAGAGAAAGACCCATTATATCAGTTCTCTTCTATCTTAGTAGCTGAAGCTCAGATGAATGCAAATAAACACAACCAAGACGAAGAGAAATTCGCAGAAAACACTAGACTTTTCTTGGACGGACTTAGAAAATCTCACCCTAACAAGAAATTCTACCCTGATGCTAACTCTACAATGAGACTTACCTATGGTTCTGTGGACAAACTACCTTTCAGAAAAGACAGAAAATACCACGGCGTGAAAGACAACTACTACACAGACCTTACAGGAATGGTAGCTAAATACAAAAAAGGTGACGAGGAATTTGACCTTCCGCAAAGACTTCTTGATCTTTATAAAAAGAAAGACTACGGACAATACAAAGACAAAAAAGGATACCTTCCGGTGAATTTCCTTTCTAATAATGATATCACAGGAGGAAACTCTGGTTCGCCTATCATCAATGCTGAAGGACACCTTATCGGTCTTGCTTTTGATGGAAACAGCGAAGCACTGAGTGGAGATATTGTTTTCGAACCTGCTCTACAAAGAACCATCAATGTGGATGCTCGTTTTGTACTTTGGGTAATTGACAAATACGCTGGTGCTAAACACCTCATCGATGAAATGACAATCGTGAAATAGTTTTTTCATGATAAATATAAAAATCTACGGGAAATTTTCTCGTAGATTTTTTTATGTATTTTTGCCGAAATAATAAGCAGAAATTGGATGTAGATTTTTATAAAAAACAGGCACAAGCCAAACAAAAAGAGCACAAAAAATTCTTAGACAGCCTCAAAAAGAAACCGCCAAAGAACTTGGACTACATCGCTTTGGAAACTCACGAAGAAGTTTTCGATGAGATAGACTGTCTGAGCTGTGCCAACTGCTGTAAAACCACAGGGCCGCTCTTTACAGAAAAAGACATCGAACGGATTTCTAAACATTTACGCCTTTCTCCTGCTGATTTTGAGAAGAAATATCTCCGCGTAGATGAGGACAATGACAAGGTGTTGCAATGCCTACCCTGCCCTTTTCTCGCAGAGGACAACACCTGCCTTATCTACGATATCCGCCCGAAAGCCTGCCGTGAATATCCACATACCGACCACAAGAAAATCTACCAAATCAATCATCTCACGATTAAAAACACCATCATCTGCCCTGCTGCCTATCTCTTCGTAGAGAAAATGATGAAAAGAATGCAGAAATAATACTTTCTAAATTTTGTCAATGCCAACAATTGATACAATTTATATATTCATTTTTTTCATTTTAATTTTTTATTGTATATTTGCCAACTTAAATTTACACTTATGACAAATAGAATTTTACTATTAGGTTTATTATTAGGAGGAGCATCTATAAATGCCCAAAATATCAATGAAACCAATGCCGCTGGCAAAACAAAACAAAAAGTAGGAATCAATACCACTATTCCTACAAGAACTTTGACTATAAAAAACTCTACTGCTGACAAAGGAAAACCTGTTCTTAGGTTGGTAGATGCACCTATATACAGCAAGAATGTAGGTTCTGCTATGGATGCTGACTTAGGTGGGAATACAGCAACTTCTACCAATTACTTAGATTACAGACCACTGATGGTGGATGCTGTAGGGGATGTATACAAAGGGCTTCCTATCAACAATATGAGTATCCTTACCCTTACTATTGATAAGGTAAATGGTGACTATATTAGAAAATTTGATACAGGTATTGATTATAATAAATATGCCGTAGCCATTATGAGTTACACTTTCAAAATGCCAGCACCTGCTAGTGGTGGTATAGTAATGCTGAGAGGAGGCAGCAACACTCCTAGTGTAGCCCATGGTGGTAATAAGTATGGTGTTACAACAGCTCCTGCTACAGTACTATTAACACAAAACGGATCAAACTGGGGTATATATGCAGATTATCCTAATATAGGTTCTTATGAGTTTACTTCAGGTAGCACCGATATTGGACAACTAGTAGATGGTACTTGGGTAATTACTCTATTGGTAGGTAAAAGAGATGCTGTTAATTTCACTGAGCTTAACTTTAATCAAGGAGGTTCTGCTGAAGGAATAGGAAATAGTAATACAACTTATGCGACCCAATTACAAAATTTCCTGAAAAAATTAGAATAAAAACAATCAAAATAAAAAACACTCTCCATTCAGAGGGTGTTTTTTTGTATAGAATATTAAACTAAAATCCTTATTTTTGCATAAATTTTTTAACGATGGCAAAGCAAGAAGATGTTTTTAAGAAAGTGATTTCTCATGCCAAGGAGTACGGATTTATTTTCCCTTCCAGTGAGATTTATGACGGACTTTCTGCAATATACGACTACGGACAAAATGGTATAGAACTAAAAAACAATATCAAACAATATTGGTGGAAAGCGATGATTCAGCTCAATGAAAACATTGTAGGGCTGGATAGTGCTATCTTTATGCACCCTACCATTTGGAAGGCGAGCGGGCATGTGGATGCTTTCAACGACCCACTGATAGACAACAAAGACAGCAAAAAGCGTTTCCGTGCTGATGTCTTGATAGAAGACTACTGCGCAAAACTAGAGGATAAAGCCCAAAAAGAAATAGAAAAGGCTAAAAAACGCTTCGGTGAGGCTTTTGATGAGGCGCAATTCGTTTCCACTAATCCAAAAGTATTAGAATACCGCGAAAAACAAAAAACCATTCTTTCCCGAATGGCTAAATCGCTGGATAATAACGACCTTGCCGATGTAAAAGCCCTGATAGAAGAACTAGAAATAGCCGACCCAGACACTGGCTCCAAAAACTGGACAGAAGTGAGACAGTTTAACCTGATGTTCGGGACTAAATTAGGTGCTGCCGCAGAGAACGCGATGGACCTTTACCTTCGTCCAGAAACAGCGCAAGGGATTTTCGTGAATTATCTGAATGTTCAGAAAACATCACGCCACAAACTTCCTTTTGGGATTGCACAGATTGGTAAAGCATTTAGAAATGAGATTGTTGCGAGACAGTTTATTTTCAGAATGAGAGAATTTGAACAAATGGAAATGCAGTTTTTCGTGCCGCCAGGAACGGAACTAAAATTCTATGAAGAATGGAAACAAAAGAGACTAAACTGGCACCTTGCCCTTGGTCTTGGCGAAGAAAACTACAAATTCCACGACCACGAAAAACTGGCTCACTATGCTAATGCAGCGGCGGATATAGAATTCAGATTCCCATTTGGGTTTAAAGAATTGGAAGGAATTCATTCCAGAACGGATTTTGACCTTTCGGCTCACGAAAGATATTCAGGGAAAAAATTACAATATTTTGACCCAGAGAGAAACGAAAGCTATGTTCCGTATGTGGTGGAAACTTCAGTAGGATTAGACCGATTGTTCCTAGCTCTATTCTCTCACTGCCTGAAAGATGAAGTCTTGGAAGATGGTTCAGAGAGAACGGTATTGTCCTTGCCGCCTGCCCTAGCTCCTGTAAAGGCTGCCATTTTACCACTGATGAAAAAAGATGGAATGGGAGAATATGCAGAAAAAATCTTCAATGATTTGAAATATGATTTCAATCTTATTTATGAAGACAAAGACAGCATCGGTAAGCGATACAGAAGACAAGACGCCATAGGAACGCCTTTCTGTATTACCATAGACCATGACACCCTTACTGACCACACGGTAACGATAAGACACCGCGATACTATGGAACAGGAGCGTGTAGCTGTTTCTGAACTGAGACAAATCATAGACAACAAAGTGAATTTCAGAAACTTACTTAGTAAGATTTAATAATAAAAAAGCAGGAAATAATTCCTGCTTTTTGTTTTTAAATACTGAATATTAAAATTCTATTTTGCTTTCATCTATGACCAATGAACCTCCGAGCTGGTCTATGTCATACATGTATTTTTCCAAAACTTTTTCGGTCGTTCCTCTCAGTCCTCTCGCTCCCAAACCTTTTTCCATCGTTTCTTTTACTATTTTTTGTAAAGCGCCTTCGGTGAAACTCAGCTCCACTCCATCTAGTCTGAATAGTTCTATAAACTGGTTGATGATAGAGTTTTTAGGTTCGCTTAGGATTCTCAGCATAGTTGCTTCATCTAGTTTATCCAAATGAGTCACAATAGGAAAACGCCCCAAAAGTTCTGGGATAAGACCAAAATTCCTCAAATCTGTAGCATCCAATTTATCTAAAATATAGGAATCATCATCCACTTTATTCGTCTTCTCCGAGCTGAAACCTATCGCCTGCTTGTTCATTCTTCGTCCAATGATTTCTTTGATACCATCAAACGCTCCTCCTGCGATGAATAGGATATTCTGGGTATTTACTTGAATGTATTTTTGGTCTGGGTGCTTTCTCCCTCCTTGTGGCGGTACATTTACGATGCTTCCCTCCAAAAGTTTCAAAAGTCCCTGCTGAACGCCTTCCCCAGATACATCACGAGTTAAACTCGGGTTGTCCGATTTTCTAGCGATTTTATCTATTTCATCTATAAAAACGATGCCTCTTTCGGCTTTTTCCACATCATAGTCAGACACCATCAACAGTCTAGACAAAATACTTTCCACATCCTCCCCTACATAGCCCGCCTCTGTAAGAACCGTAGCATCTACGATACAGAACGGAACTTCCAGCTGTCTGGCGATAGTTTTAGCCAAGAGCGTTTTTCCTGTTCCTGTCTCTCCCACCATGATGATGTTAGATTTTTCTATCTCTACGGATTTATTTTCATCTGCATTGTGAGCCAGTCTTTTGTAATGATTATAAACTGCTATTGAAAGCTGTTTTTTCGCTTGGTCCTGCCCTATTACATATTCATCCAAAAATTCCTTGATTTCTCTCGGTTTCTTTAGCTGAGCCGAAGTTTTTACAGATGAATGATTTTTATTTTCTTGCTCGTCAGTCTCTTTCACTATGGTGTGAGCCTGCTCTATACAGTAGTTGCAAATAAACCCATTCTGACCAGAGACCAAAACAGATACCTCATTCTTATTTCTTCCACAAAAGGAACATTGGTTAGGATTCATCTAATTCTTTTTTGTTTTTATGAATAAATAAACTCCAATAAGAATTTATTGAAGTTTGTAATTTTAGTGATTATTGCCCTATTATTACTTTTTGAATTTCTCTAAATTCCTCTTCTGTGAATTTCAGTTTTTCATTAGTAAAATTCAAATCTTTGATTTCATTGATAGGAACGAGGTGAATATGTGTGTGCGGAACTTCTAGCCCTACTACAGCTACGCCCACTTTCACACATGGAATAGCAGCTTTTACCTTTTTGGCTACTTCTTGCGCAAATGCCCAGAGCCTTTTATGCTCCTCTGCTTCCATATCAAAAATAAAATCCACTTCTTTTTTAGGAATTACCAATGTATGCCCTTTGGCTATCGGCATAATATCTAAAAACGCCAAATGATGCTCGTCCTCTGCTATCTTGTAACACGGAATTTCGCCATTGATTATTTTTGTGAAAATTGAAGCCATTTTATTGATTATTAAGGTTTTACTTTTTGTTTATTTAATTTAGCCAAAAGACTAAATCGTAATTTCTAAAACTTCAAACGAAAGTTTGTTCCCATTAGGAAGCACTATTTCTGCTACTTCACCAACAGCCTTTCCTAAAAGCCCTTTGGCAATAGGAGTATTTACAGATATCTTATTAGCCTTCAGATCACTCTCATTATCAGGAACTAATGTAAATTTCTGCTCGGCTTTAGTCGTATTATTTTTTAGCCTTACGGTAGTAAGGATAGATACTTTAGAAGTGTCTATCTGGTTTTCTTCTATGATTTTAGAATTTGCTATTATATCCTGTAATTTGGATATTTTCAGCTCCAAAAGTCCTTGCGCTTCCTTTGCTGCATCATACTCAGCATTTTCAGAAAGGTCTCCTTTGTCTCTTGCTTCTGCAATCTGTTGAGTGATTTTTGGTCTCTCTATTGATTCCAACTGCTCTAGCTCGGCCTTCATTTTTGCTAAGCCCTCTTTTGTAACATAATTCATGATTTTTTTCTTTTATTTGTGTTAAATAAATAATAAAATATCCGACCTTTGCCGGATACTTTTAAATTTTAACTAACTTTATTTTGACAAAGATAAAAAATTTTTTCTTATTATGAAAATATTTAGCGTATTAAAAGCCTTTTTCATTTTATTAGTTTTCAGTTTGTTATCCCTTGTTATTTCTTGTGAAAGTAGAGCCGAGACCGTGAGCTGCTTTCCTAGTCAGATTATCAATGTTCAGCTGAATCTCAACCTTCCTGCTTATACCAATTTAAAAAGAATGGGCGGTTGGATTTACATCAATGAACAGCAGAGTGGCACACGCGGACTGATTTTAGTAAATACAGGAACTGGCTTCAAAGTGTATGACCGAAATGCGCCACACCTCTGCCCTGATACAAATACAACATTAAAAGTTGATGAAAATAGTATCAAAATAATCTGTCCAAAAGATGGCGCTGAATGGATTCTACAAGATGGAACGCCTATAAAAGGCTCTGGACTGCCTCCTAAATCTTATAATTATAGTTACAATGCCGCTACGGGTGATCTTTTAATCTATTATTAAACCTATGAAAATCGTAATTCAAAGAGTATCAGAAGCTTCCGTGAAAGTAAATAACGAAACCACAGGCGAAATCTCCAAAGGGCTTTTGCTCCTTGTAGGCGTAGAGGAAGAAGACAGCCAAGAAGATGCCGACTGGCTCGCGAAGAAAATCATTGATTTGAGGATTTTCAGCGATGAGGAAGGGAAAATGAATCTCTCCGTGAAAGATGTAAATGGAGAAATACTATGTGTAAGTCAATTCACGCTGCTTGCCGATTACAAAAAAGGAAACCGCCCATCCTTCATAAAAGCCGCAAAACCAGAAAAAGCTGTTCCTCTTTTTGAGTATTTCAAAGACCTCATCAAGAAATCAGGCTTAAAAACCGAAAGTGGAATTTTCGGAGCAGACATGAAAGTCTCCCTTCTCAATGACGGCCCTGTGACGATAGTGATGGACAGCAAAACGAAAAGTTAGGAATTTTTCACTTAAATATTTTTTCCATAAAAAGACCAAAAACAAAACCAGCCACAAGTCCCATAAGTGGATAAATTAAGAAGTGTTTAATGAATATTTCAGATGATAGAATATTGGCTATCATTCCGCTGAGTGGTTCCTCTAATGATGCTGTATCTGTATAGGTAACAACTCCATCTACAACAGAAAAGCCCATCCCAAAGAGCATTCCCACCACTGAAAATATACTTTTCTTTTTCATATCCAATAAATATTTAAGTTTTAAATAAAATAAACCTTCCCAAATTTGGAAAGGTTTATTTTGTTATTATAATTTCGGACCTGCATTTACCAATGCTTTTCCTTCTTCTGTGTCTGTATATTGTTCAAAATATTTGATATACTTTCCTGCTAAATCTTTAGCCTTCGTTTCCCACTGAGAAGCATCAGCGTAAGTGTCTCTTGGGTCAAGAATTTCAGAAGGAACATTTGGCAGCGCCGTTGGGAAAGTAAGTCCTAAAATTGGGATTTGATTGGTTTCTGCTTTATCGATAGAACCATCTAAAATAGCATCTATGATAGCTCTGGTATCTTTCAGCGAAATTCTTTTCCCTGTTCCGTTCCAGCCTGTATTTACTAAATAAGCCTTTGCTCCGTGTTCTTTCATTTTAGAAACCAAAGTTTTAGAATACATCGTAGGGTGAAGCGCTAAAAACGCCTCTCCAAACGCTGGTGAGAAAGACGGCAACGGCTCTGTAACGCCTCTCTCTGTTCCCGCCATTTTAGAAGTGTATCCACATAGGAAGTGGTATTGTGCCTGCTCGTCTGTAAGGATAGAAACTGGAGGCAGCACCCCAAAAGCATCAGCAGAAAGATAAATCACTTTCTTCGCATGTCCTGCTTTTGATGGCAAAACTATTTTACTAATGTGATAAATAGGGTAGGAAACTCTGGTATTTTCCGTGATAGAACCATCGCTATAGTCCACCTCGCCGTTATCCTTTACCACTACATTTTCAAGAAGTGCATCTCTTTTTATCGCCCCAAAAATATCTGGTTCTTTTTCAGCAGAAAGGTCTATTACTTTCGCATAGCAGCCTCCCTCGTAGTTGAATACGCCATTGTTATCCCAGCCGTGCTCATCATCACCGATAAGGTATCTTTTAGGGTCGGCAGAAAGCGTAGTTTTCCCTGTTCCAGAAAGCCCGAAGAACACCGCTACATCGCCTTTTTCGCCCACATTCGCAGAACAGTGCATAGATGCCATTCCTTTCAGTGGAAGGTAGTAGTTCATCATAGAGAACATTCCCTTTTTCATCTCGCCTCCGTACCAAGTTCCTCCGATAATCTGAGTTTTTTCTGTAAGGTTAAACATCACAAAGTTCTCTGAATTAAGCCCTTGTTCTTTCCAGTTCGGGTTAGTCACCTTAGAACCATTGATTACCAAGAAATCTGGCTCTCCGTAATGTTCCAAATCATAGTGAGAAGGGCGGATAAACATATTGGTAACGAAATGCGCCTGCCAAGCCACCTCCATCACGAATCTCACTTTCAGTCTCGTGTCTGGATTGGTCCCGCAGAAAGTATCCACCACATAGATTTTTTTATTTTCAAAGGAATCAGTTACTATTTTCTTTAAATCACCAAAAATCTCAGGCGTCGTAGGCAAGTTTATTTTACCATCCCACCAAATCGTATTTTCCGTAGTTTGGTCTTTTACGATATATCTATCCTTTGGCGAACGCCCTGTGAAAACGCCTGTCTTCACAGCAACAGCACCTGAATCTGTTAAAATTCCTTTCTCAAAACCTTCGTTTTCTGGTGACATTTCATCTTGGAAAAGTTGTTCGTAGGTAGGATTATACACAATCTCCTTAACTCCCTTAATTCCATGTTTTTCTAAATAGTTTTTAATCTGTTCCATGTTAAATATTTTATATAAATTAACTATACGCAAATGTATTGATATTTTTAGGTTTTTCCTATGATTTAGCTCAGTTTTACTTAATTATTTCGTTCCAGTCAAAAAAAGTATGAAATCCGTGTCCATGAAAAAAGTTTTCATATCCTTGAAATTTCCTTGTCATCACAAAATCTCCTCCCCACGCCCCAAGGCTTTTCACAAAAACAGGGCAGTCAGGGAAATACTGCTGTTTGACTTTAGTAAGTCCCAAAAATGCGGAAACTTTTTTTTCGTGAATTTCCATTAAATCCGAAAACTCATCAATGTTTTTACAATTCAAAACTTTTTCCGTCAAATCCGAAAACTCACGAATTATTTCATTTGATTTGGGTTTAGATTTATAAAGTTTTATGCCTTCACGGCTGTCTTGTTTTTGATTGAGGTGGACAAATATCAATTCTTCCTTAAATTCTGGATTAAAATCCACTTGTTTTATCTCTCTATTTTTCCAATTTAACTGATACAAAATAGGCGTTCCCTCCATTGCTACCGCTATATCATAGCCGCTTCCACCAAGGGAAATTTCATTCAACTCAAAAGCATCTATCCCTGCCCATTTGGCAAGATTTGCCATCAGCGTAGAACTGCTGCCCCAGCCGAAATTAGCAGGAAACTCCAAATTTGTCTTGATGAAATAGGATTTCTTATCTTGTAAATGAGATGATGAAAGATTTTGAACATTTCTGAGAACATTCACGATGAATTCGGCATTTTCGGGAAGATTAGTTTTTATAATTCTCCAATTGAGATAATCAATTTCTGCACTCATCCAAAGCCGCCCATCATGATAAGCCTCCCAAAAAACAAGAGCCTTGCCATCATTTTTTTCTTCTACACAGAGATTTTGTCCAGATTTGGTCGGAACAGCGAGTGCCGCTGCCCCATCTAGCACGAAATATTCTGAAGTAAGAAGCAGTTTGCCATGTGAAAAAAAACTTTCCATAAAACAAAAATAAATAATATTTATAAACAAATTGCTATCCTCGGAATATCCAAGAATAGCAATATTTTTTTACAGATTACAAAATCCATTATATTCCTGATGAAACCATAATACTAGGTGATATTTTCTTTATCAATCCTTGTAATGTTTTCCCTGGTCCTACTTCCACAAAATGGTCAGCGCCATCTTTTACCATATTTTGTATCGTTTGTGTCCATTTTACAGGACCTGTCAGCTGTGCTATCAGATTCTTTTTTATTTCCTCTGGGTCTGTCACAGGAGTCGTTGTTACATTCTGATAAATCGGAAGAATAGGATTGTTAAATTTTATTCCTTCTATTGCTTGTGCTAATTTTTCTTGCGCTGGCTGCATCAAAGGAGAGTGAAAAGCTCCATTCACTGGCAGTAAAAGCGCTCTTTTCGCACCAGCTGCTTTTAGGGCTTCGCACGCCTTTTCCACTGCTGGTGTTTCACCAGAAATTACCAATTGCCCAGGGCAGTTATAGTTCGCAGGAACTACCAGTCCATCTATCTCTGCACAAATTTTTTCTACTTTATCATCATCCAGCCCAAGCACCGCCGCCATAGAGGAAGGATTGATATCACAAGCCTCCTGCATAGCCAAAGCTCTTTGGTAAACCAGCTCCAGCCCATCTTTAAACGATAAAACTCCATTCGCTACCAAAGCAGAGAACTCACCCAAAGAGTGTCCTGCCACCATTCCCGCACCTATTGTATCGATTGCCTTTACAATAGCTACAGAATGAATAAATATAGCTGGCTGAGTTATTTTGGTTTTCTTTAAATCCTCTTCTGTCCCATCAAACATCACTGACAAAATATCAAATCCCAATATATCATTAGCAGAATTCATCAAATCTCTAATCTCCTTACGGTAATCATAAAGATCCTTACCCATCCCCACAAACTGAGATCCTTGTCCAGGAAACACTAATGCTTTCATATTTTTGAAAAATCTAAATCTTATTTTATTATTTAAAAACTAAGGAACCAACCTCACTACTCTAAATCCAGTATTCACAAAAGCCCCATTCTTTTTGTTTCGGATATACTCAAACTTGGTAGCCAACTGAGTTTGAACCTTACTCATATTTCTTAGGACTTCGCCTTTTGATTCCCTTGCCAACATATCACTAACCACATCAAAACCTATAATGGTGTATTTAGATGGCGTTCTACAATATTCTTTTTTAAACTCAGCCAAAACCTCCTTCTCAAAATCTCCATCTGTATTTATTTTTCTATCCATCAAATAAACCAAATTTGCTTTACTTAAAGGATCTACATTCTTCTCAAAATCAGGGTGATAGTACATACTAAACGCCTTGATTCCTTCTGTTTGTTTCGCTAGTTCTATTATTTTCTTCGCAAACCCTGCTCCCACAGCATTATTATCATTTGCTAAAATAACCACTGCTGGCAGGCTTTGTCCTGTTACCATATTCTGCTCCAGCTCTATTCCAGATGGTGAACTAACCACCGCAATCTCGGTTTTAGATAATTCTTTTGCTAACTGCTCTTTAAGGAAAATAACTTCTGGATTATTTTCTTCACCTACAATAAATACTTTTTCTTTTGAATGAGCATTTTTGACCTCACGAACGATTCTCTCTGCATAAACTCTATTCCCTGGTTCTACAATTACCAAATTATTATATTTATACATCTCCTCTGTATGGGCAAATGGAGCTACCACAGGAATTTTTTCATTCTTCACATATTCAAGAACTTCTATTACATTTGACTTAAAGAATGGCCCTATAATCAAATCTGTATTGGTCTTGTTAATCTGCGCCAAATTATTTTTAAAGGAATTCTCGTTTTCAGCATCTATCACATTGATACTTACTTTTTTGCCATCTCTCATTCCTCGTTGTGCAGCAAGCTTAGCACCGATTAGGAAGTCCGCAGAAAGCGTTCTATATTTAGTATCATTAGTATCAAACCCAAAAGGCAAAATCAAAGCAATACTAAACACATCATCATCAGCTTTTACATATTGTCTATTCACCTTCTTGATATTCAGCACCATTCCTTGCTTTATTCCATTAGGAAGCCCTCCGTTCATTTCGGCAAGCTGGTCATATGTGATATTATATTTATTCACAATCCCAAATGCACTTTCGCCTTTTTTAACCTCGTGAGTTACATATTCCTCTACAGAATAAGTTTTGGTTTTCACCTCTTTTGGAGGCGTATTTTTTTCCTCTTTAGGTTTTGTATTTTTCTCAGAAGTTTCTTTCGTTGTCGTTGCTGCATTTTTAGAAGATGCTGTATTTTTCACTATGATAACATCTCCAGACCTAAGCCCTCTCTGCTCCAATCCTGAATTTAATGCAAACAACTCACTCTGTGAAATATTAAACTTCCTTGTAATTCCGTAATATGTATCTTTTGGCTGAACCACATACGCTCCATCTTCTGAAGCCAACATTTGAGTTTTTTTCTCCTCCTCTCTATCCTTTTTAGGCGTATCTACCACCTCCTGCTGAGCGGCTTTATCGCCATACTTTCTGATTTTATCTTCTGGCAGTACAAGTGCCTCGCCCACTTTCATATGACTTTCCAAATTAGGATTCAGCCTTCTCAGTTCTTCTTCAGAGATTTTGTATTGTCTGGTTATACCGTAAATAGTCTGTTTTGGCTGAAGATAAATTTTACCCAATTTCTGATTGGATTTCTTTTCAGTAGACTTTTTATCTTCCTTTTTTTCCTCCTTTTTCTCTTCTGTTTTTTGAGTGTTTTTTTGCTTATTAGGAATAATCAAAACATCTCCTATATCTATTTTCCCATCCTTTATTTTAGGATTTTGCTTGATAAGTTCATCTACGCTGACACCATATTTTTTAGCAATAGTAGTGGGATTTTCTTTAGCCACCACAGTATGCTTCTTCTGCTGCCCAGATAATACCGCAAATGCTGTTCCTAGTATGGTTAAAAATATTTTTTTCATCTGATTTTAAGTATTGTTGTTATATAACAATTAGACCACAAAAATACGGCTTTATAATTAAATGCACGAAATAATTAGCACCGAGTTTTCCACATCCATTTTTTGATAGCATTCCTCTATCCACCCTCTTCCCTTCTGTGCATAAAACACACTGAAATTCAGCACTCTCTCCTGCCAAACGGCATTAGGATGAACATCTAAATACAGCTGTCTTAGTTGCATATATTTTTCATATTGTTTTATTTTTTCTGCTCGCAAAAGTCTCTTTTTCATTCGGTTATAAGATTTCAACTGGCGAGTTTCCTCCGCTTCCACCAAATTCCTAAAAGTCTTATCCGTAAGTGAAGATTTTTCTTTCAACAGCCCGAAAGATTTCTTCAGTTCCTCTTCTTTTTTTGTGAGAATCTCCAAAAGCTCTGACTCAAAAAGCAATTTTTCCTTGATAATCTCCGCATAATCCATGAAAAATTCATCTATCCCAAGCCCCATTTTCTGGATTTTATTTGCTGTTTTTTCAGTCAAAAAAAGCATTGAATTTCTCGGAATCAAAATCGGAAAAGGAACCTCCACATGTCGGAAATATTCCTTCAGTTCCAGCCAATACATTACCTCTGCATTTCCGCCTATATAGGCTATATTAGGAAGTATTTTCTCCTGATAAACAGGGCGCATCATCGCATTTGGGCTAAATTTTTCTGGATAACTTTCCAGTTCCGCTAATATTTCCGCTTCTGTGAAAGAAATATCCCTATCCACCACATTGTATTTTTCTCCGTCAAACTCTATTCTATCACGAGTTTCAGAGAGATAAAACAAATTGATTTCCCTTGGGTTCACCTGCACTTTTCCGTATTTCTTCGTAAGATTTTCTACCGATTGGTGCGTTTCTTTTTTCAATGAATTATTTTTCAACTCATCAGCAAAAATCTCCTTCATCTGCTCTTTCAGCCCTCGGTCATCTCCATCTATCATCAGCAACCCTCGGTCGGCAAAAAGTTTATTTACCAGTATTTTGGTCGCTTCTGCTAAAGTTTTTCCCTCTGCATAGGCTTCTTTCATCCAGTTTATCAGCTCCTTACCAAAATCATTATATTTAAATTCTTTTTCAAATTCTTCTATGAAATTATTTTTCTCAACCTTTATTCTGCCAACTGCTCCTCCCGATTTTCCATCAATGCTATAAATATGATTTTGAGTTTTAAAATGATTTATTTCCTCAAAATCGTGGTCTTCCGTGGCCATCCAAAATATAGGAACGAATTTTTTCCCTTGAATATTTTGGTTCAAAAAATCTGTCGTTTTTATCGTCTGCAAAATTTTATAAACGAAAAATGCAGGCCCTGTAAACAGATTCAGCTGATGCCCTGTAACGATAGTAAAAGCGTTCTCCTGCGAAAGAGCTTGCAAATTTTCTTTCTGTTTGTCAGACAATTGCAAGTTTCCTAATTGTTTTTCCAAAACTTCACAAAGAATTTTTCTCTGCTCTTTGGAATAAGTTTTTTCCTTAAATCCCACCTGTTTCTGGACATTTTCCAAAGAAAATCTATGTGAAGCATATTCCTCATCAGCGAAAAAGTCCTTAATAAGGCTCGGAATGCTGTATATATCTTTTAAAAATATCTCTTTTTTGTTCATTTTACCTTTATTTTAGTGGAATAAATACCATACCAAACCTAAATTCAGCCTAAAATCCGCCACTGGATAAAACGGTGCAGCGTAGGACTGATTTTTCATGAAAGTTGTATTAAGATGCTGTGCTTCAGCGTAAATCATCATTCGTTTTACTTTCATATTAAAATAAACATCCACCAATGGTCTTCCTCCGATGGAATGCGAACCTGTGGAAGGCAGGATAAATTCATTAAGTATCGGGAAATACTGCTGAGAGGCGAATTTTGAGAAATAATAAGCTTTGATTCCTGTCTGAATTTCCGCCGCTTTTTTGAATATTTTGGATTGATAATAAACATTCGCCCTTCCTATGAATTCTGGCAATGGAAGCACATCTTTATTATTTAAAACATTCTGAACCAACACTTTAGCATTAAAATTAAATTTACGATAAGTAAATGTAGCCTCTCCTCCTATCTGCGATATATTCACCGGCGAAGTGCTCTGCTGAGGCATCGCCGAAGAATCAAAATACGCCAGCTGCCCTATTCTGAAATAGTTCGCAAACAGCTTAGTATCAAACCATTTAAGATTTAAATCTGCTCCTATTTCCAAAACATTTTGGTTCTTAAAATCAGAATATTTAAAATTATAATCTTGATAAAAAGAAGTGTTCATCAAGTAATTGAACGATGGAGCCGCCGATTTGAATTTCACATGCCCGCCGATGGAATAGCCCTCAATAGGCTCAAAAGTCAGATAATTTTCTGAATTTAGATAATTTCCAAAGGCTTTTCCGTTAGAAATTTCCAAATCCGAATTTAGATTGATTTTATCCCAAAGTTTTATTTTAAGATTTCCTACCAATCCTAAACGATTTTCCTTAAATTTAGAATCTTCCTGTACTCCGCTGATTATCAACGGATAAAATGACCTGTAACTGATATTCTGATAACGAATTCCCGCTTCCGCTCTAAAAGCCTCATTATCAAAAAGCAAACTCACTGTATTGCTGAATTTAGTCGATTTCCTCTTATTATTGGTAGGATAATCCGTAATCAACGAAGATGAATAATAGTTCTCCGTGCCGTCCTGTGTGTAGAAATATTTATTGGTTTGATAAAAAATCGTATGACTCAGCTTAAACGGAAATTTCTCCACATCAAAAGGCGCAAAATAATGGCTGAAATAAAACCTCCTCACTGCCATTCTGGTGTAGGTATTATGCAAATTTACCGTAAGATTTTTTCTGCTGTTGAACCGAGAATCTCCACTTGTAAAATTCTCCAAATTCGCAATCCCACCATTCTCTTCATTAGAAATATTCTGATGAATGAAATGCGCAAAAGCCTCATATTTAGAGTTTTTAGAAAGATAATGTGCAGGGAAAATGGTATTATTAGAAGATGCTATTTCCCTCTGATACAGCCCCTCTGAACGCAGCCCCATATACTCTATCGCAAAATTAAACCTTTTGCCAATATTCTGAGTATAAGTAGTTTGCAGAGTTCCGCCGCTGCTCATTCCATTATGATAATAGAATGCTGTAGTGGGACTTTTCACATCGTAATATTTTATATCCTTAATTCCAAGTATAAAGAAAGATTTCCTTGTGGGTAGTAATGCTAAATCCTGCTCAGCATCGGTCTTATAAACCAAATTCTGAAACCCTTCTCCGATATTCGCAAACTGGATTTTCCCAAAATTATCTCTATTATTATACTGAGTAAATTGGTAAGATTTCCCAATAGTGAAAACAGTATCAAACACTTTTCGCTGAGAAAACTGTGTGAAAAACTGATAATCATCAATCGTTGGGTTAAAAATCTGTATAGAATCCTTCTGTCCATTGTCCACTACAATGGAATCACTCACTGGCAAATCATCTGTCTGTGCCTTTAAAAGGCTTCCCAGCAATATCAATATAAAAAAAATGTACCTCATAAAGTTTTTATGATGTACAAATTTAATATATTATTCAGAATTATTAAGAATAAATATCAACTATTGGTAGTTATCATAACTTGGATTTGCTTTAATAAGCGATCCATCAAGGTCTGTTATAACTCTTGGAATAGGGAATGCCAATAAATTAACATTTGTTGTTTTTCCTAATAGAGGAGTTGTAGTATCACCCCATCTAAGTAAATCCCACAATCTGAAACCTTCACCGATCAACTCTTTTGCTCTTTCCGCTTTTAGCTCTGTCATACTAACACTTGTAGCAGCAGTAAGTCCTCTATTTGTTAAGATTTGATTATAATATTGTAATGCTGTTGCTGCACTTCCTCCATTAAGCTCTGCCTCTACACCATTTAGAAGGACTTCTTCATAACGGATAAGTTTAAGGTTATCAGTTCCTTGTAAGTTAGGATATTTATTCAGCATATATCTAAATGTATTGCTCGCACCTTGTATTATAACATCCTTTCTAACATCTCCTGTAGCATAAGTACTATACATAGTAGGTCTTACAACAATATTTCTATAACTACCTTTATATATCGTAGCTAGAGAGTTTGTTCCTAAAGCCCCCTGTACGCCAAGTGCTAATTCAAAAATAGAGTTTGGCGCAGAGTTAGACAGTGTCCAAGATGTAACATAAGAGTCTTTTGGAATAACAGAATATTTTCCGTATAACTGACTTACATAGTTTCTTACACTTGCATAATCTCCTTTATACAAATAGTATCTTGACATATATGCTAATGCTGCATCGATAGTCAATTCTACTTTCCCTTCCGTTCCATTATATGTAGAGTTTGCCTGCATCAATGCTAACCCTTGTGTAAAGTCAGCTTCAATTTGAGCTTCAGTTGCAGAAACAGAGCTTCTCGCTTGTAATGCTCTCGCATCATATACCAATGGAAGAGCTATACCCAACTGATCTACATGACCCGTGTATTTCTGACCATAAAGCTTAAGTAAGTCAAAGAAAAGCACCGCTCTCAAAACTTTAGCTTGTCCTTGATAAAATTTTACTTTAGCTTGTTCAGCTGTTCCTCCTGTTATAGTATTTACATCTGTATTGATTACGATATTAGCTTTTGCTACAGCTGTATAAATCTGAGTATAAGTATCTCTAGCATAGTTATCATCAGATGTCATAGTGTACCCATTTACAGAGGCAAAATATCCCCCTCTACCATTAGAGGACATCTCATCTGAACGAATCTCTGCATAAGCTATATAATCTCTACCTAAATAGTTAACACTTCTCATTGATGAGTAAATACCTCTCACTGCAGAAAGCACTTCTGTACTAGAAGTAAGTGGAGATTGTTCTACACTCTGATAAAATTCTGTTTTTACAAAATCTTCACTACAAGACGCTCCCACTAATGAAAGAGCCAACAAAAGCAATGTTTGCTTAATATTTTTCATAACTTTGTTTATTTCTAATTAAAATCCTATATTAACTCCCAAACTATATGTTTTCATAATTGGCAATCCCATAGCCACAGCACCTGAATTACCTGAAAGCGCGATTTCTGGATCTAGTTTCAAGTTCTTATCAAATGTATAAGTCCATATGTTATTACCAACTACATAAATTTGCACTGAAGACAATCCTGTTCTTGCTAATTTTTCCTTATCAAATGTATAAGAAAGTCTTGCACTACTTAGACGGATATAGTCTGATTTATATAAAAATCTAGTAGAGTGGTTATACGATTGGTTATTTCCACCATATATAGGTTTAGGATTTGCCGCTCCTGTATTTGACGGAGTCCAGTAATCTAACTGATCTGAATAACCTGGGTATGTTAATGTATAGAATCCATCACTAAACAGATATCTTCCCATCTCATCATAAATTTTTCCACCAAATCCATAAGAGAACTGTGCATCAAGAGCAAATCCTTTATAAGATAAGCTTGTATTAAACCCTCCGTATACTTTCATCAATGAAGAACCTTGGATAGCTCGTTGAGCTTCATTATAGCTAGATGTAGTTTCTCCATCTACCCCATTTTTATACCATAGTGGGTTACCATTACTAGGATCTACACCAGCCCACTTTCTCAAATAGAATGTATTTAGTGATTCTCCTTGAGATGTAGCAGTAACTGTTCCATATACATTTCCTCCATATAGTTCCGTAACCTCATTGTGTAGTGTACTCAAGTTAAACCCAACATTCCAGTTAAATCCTTCTCTTCCTCCTTTGAAGATATCTCCGCTAACAGAGAATTCAAAACCTCTATTGACAACAGATCCTATATTATCTACATAAGAACTTAACCCTTGTGTTCTATCTAATGGAACATTATAAACTAGATCTTTTGTTTTCTTGTTATAATATTCTGCTGTCAATTTCAATCTATCATTAAAGAAACCAAAGTCTAACCCCACATTGAAAGGATTTACAGTTTCCCATGATAAGTTAGGATTATAAAGCCCAGAATATGTAAGAGCAGCATAATCATTATAGTTTGTAGTATAAGAATATAGCGCATATGGATACGAAGAAATTTTGTTTCCTACCTTACCATAAGATGCTCTTAATTTCAATTGAGAGACTACATTGCTGTCTTTGATGAAACTAAGTCTAGCTAAATCCACACCTAAACCTGCAGACCAGAAGTTACCAGCCTTTTTCCCTGGTGTAAAATTAGAAAGTACATCTCGTCTATATGATAAATCTAAAAGGACTAATCTATCATAGTCATAGTGCCCCGTAAGCGCATATCCGTGTCTTGAATTATCCTCTTGTCCTCCTGACGCTGCCTGCAGCTTCACAAAGTTAGTAAGCGTTCTTAACGATGGAGTTCCTACTGCAGAAGCCTGCCCTGTAAGTGTATTCAGCTGAGATTTGTACGCCTCTTGGATAGCTGCAAAATTTAAATTATTAAGTTCCCCTAATTTGAAGCTATATTCTAAAATGTTCTGAACATTGAAGTTGAAATACCTTCTAACTCCAGAAGTCATAAGCCCATTATATGAGAATCCATCACCATGAAGTGGATTTCTATATTGATTTTCTTCTATATTGATATATTCTGGTGCAAATACAAATCTATAGTTCAAGTTTTTGATGATTTGATAATTTACCTTCAAATTCGCAAACACTCTTGCTGTCTCTGCTTGTATACTATTTAATTCTTGAACAGCAGCTGTATTATATAGTCCATTTGACAATGCATTATCTGATCCATAATTAAAAGAACCATCTGCATTACGCGCTGCATCTGTAGGTCTCAAGAAATACTGCGCCATGATAGGGTTAGAAAATTTTCCTCCATCAGGAAGCACTCTAGTTTTACCATAAGATGCTTGAACATCTGTTGTTATTGTTAATTTATCTGTCGCACGATAATCTATTTTTGAAGTGAATGCAAGTCTCTTAAACCCAGAGTTTTTAACTACACCTTCTTGATCAAAATAGTTACCTGATAAATAATATGAAATCCTGTCACTACCCCCCGACACACTCATATCTATATTTTGAGTATATGCCTGCTTTTTCTCCATCTCTTTTCTCCAATCTGTAGCATTTGTACTATTCAAAACACCATTGATATCATCATCTGTGGTAGGAACTGCCCCATATTTATTGATAAGAGCCGCGCTAAGATAACTCTTATATTCTGCTGCTGAAAAACCTCTATGCCCTTCCACTGCTCTATCACTAAACCCATGAGAGAAGTTCAAGTTAAATCTTGGTTTTCCTTTCTTTCCAGACTTCGTTGTGATAACTATTACCCCCGCTCCTGCATCTGCTCCATATACAGCAGTAGACATCGCATCTTTCAAAACAGTTATACTTTCAACATCATCCATATTCAAGTTCGCAAGTATATTGGCAGTCGTAGTATTAGCTGTCAAGTCACCAGACGCTACTCTAACCCCATCTATAACATAGATAGGAGTAACACCTCCACTGATAGAAGTCACCCCTCTCACTCGGATACTAGCAAAACCTCCTGGCTGCCCTGAAGCAACACCCGCCTGTACCCCAGTTACTCTACCTTGTAACATTTTATCAACAGATGCAACTGGCACATTTTCTAATGATTTAGCATTGAGAGTAGAAGTAGCACCTGTTATCTCCTTAACAGATTGCTTTCTACCAAACCCTATTACTACCACTTCATCTATCTGCTTCTCTTTTCCAGAAGCAGAGTCTTTTTTCGCTTCTTGCGCAACTAATGCTTGTCCTGTAAAGAACAATACACCAGCTGTTAGAACTTTCAATTTCACATTCATTTTTAACAAAATTTAATAACCATTGAGCAAAGGTGTTAAATATTTTTTAAACAACCAAATGTTTTTATGTTTTTTTTGTTATTTTTTTGAGGTTTTGTTAAAAATATCCGAAAATTATCATTTTCAATAAACTAAATATTAAATTTTTGATAAAGTTATCTTAATTTTTCCTAAATTTGCATCTAGTATGGATTTAGCTTTTTACATATACAGTTATTTACAGGAGCAAAAACCAAGGGTGGAAGTTCCTGATTTTGGGATTTTTAGACTTGAAAAAGAGCATGCTGTCGTGGATGCAGAATCTTCTAAAATTCTTCCTCCAAGTGAGCATATCTATTTTGAAGACAATACAACTGTCTTTGATTCCAGCCTTGCCCATTATATAGCAGAAAAAACAGGTGAGAATCTATTCATTATACAATCTGAAATAAGAGATACTGTGCGTGAATGGATAAGACTACTCATGCTCCAAAAAAAATTAAATCTTAAATACCTCGGGGAGCTTTCCCTTAAAGAAATAGATATCATACGGGAAGAAACTAAAATCCCACAATCTATGGAGTTTTTTGGGCTGGAAGAAGTTAATTTATCTGAAATTTCTCCTGCATCAACTGTTAAAGAAGAACTGACCCAAAAGCAAGAAACCACAAAAACAGAACCACAAAAACAAGAAAAATCAAACAATGGTATTTGGTGGGTATTATTATTCATTGTTCTTGCTGTTGTTGGACTTGTATTTCTATATTATAATTACGGAAAATCCGATAAATCTACTGATAATAGTGCAAAACAAGACTCTATCCAATCCGTACAAACTGAAATTCCACAAGCTGTATCACCTTCCACATCAGATTCTATAACGATTGACAGTGTACAAATAGAATACTAAATGAAAATCCTGCTTTTAGACAAAAATCATCCACTCATCACAGAACAACTTTCTGAGAAAGGTTTTGTTTTGGAGGAAGATTTTTCATCGAGTTACAAGCAGGTTTTGGAGAAAATCCATCTTTATGAGGGCGTCATCATCCGAAGCCGAATTCCGCTGGATGCTCATTTTTTAGAAAAAGCAAAAAATCTAAAATTCATCGCACGAGTAGGCGCTGGAATGGAAAACATAGACACCACCAAAGCCCAAGAACTCGGCATAAAACTCATCAACTCTCCCGAAGGAAACAAAGATGCTGTGGCAGAGCATGTTATAGGAACACTTCTAGTACTGATGAACCGCCTTTTTATTTCCTCTAATGAAGTCAAAAAGGGAATTTGGCTCAGAGAAGAAAACCGAGGAGAAGAAATTTTGGGTAAAACTTTCGGAATCATCGGTTATGGAAACATGGGAAAAGCCGTAGCCAAAAGGCTTTCTGGATTTGGCTGCAAAACTATTTTTCACGATATCAAACCCAATCTTTCCGATGAGTTTGCCACACAGGTAAGCCTTCAAGAATTGCAAGAAAACGCCGATATTCTCAGTCTTCACACGCCACTTACAGAGGATACACTCTATATGATAGATGAGGAATTTATCTCAAAAATGAAGAAAAATTTCTACTTTATCAATACAGCAAGAGGTAAAAATCTAAAAACTTCTGTGCTTGTAAATGCCTTGAAATTAGGCAAAATAAAAGGCGCTTGTCTAGATGTTTTAGAATACGAAAAAACTTCTTTTGAGAATTTGGAAACAAAAAACAAGGATTTAGAATATCTTTTAAATTCAGAAAAAGCCATCATAACGCCGCATATCGCAGGCTGGACTCACGAAAGCAAAATAAAACTAGCCCAAGTCATTGTGGATAAAATCTTGGCTTTCACTGCTGAAAATTAGCATCATTTAACATAGATTTAACGATAATTATTACTCATTTTTCTTGTTTTTATCCTATTTTGCGCGAAAATTTCAAAACAAAGATGAAAATAAATCTATCTCACATAGGATTTCTTGCATTTTTTCTATTTTTTTCGTGCTCCAAAAAAGAATCCACAACGACCAACAACGGATATTATTCAGCTTCAAATCTTCCTAATTTCGGTAATGTAGATGTGGACAATGTCTTCAAGGGAGAAAAATTAAAACTGGAAAACCAGCAGAAAATCGTAAATTCTCTCAATCAATACTACGAAAACATTTGGAACAGCACTGATATGAGCGGTGGAGTTTTGGTAGCGCACGGCGACAATATTCTTTTGGAAAAATACAAAGGTTTCGGCAGGGAGAACAACCAAATGCCGATTAACAAAGACACTCCGCTCCATCTGGCTTCTATAAGCAAACCCATCACGGCTATGGCAGTTTTAAAACTGGTGGAAGCGAAAAAAATCAGCCTTGAACAAAAAGTAAAATCCATTTTTCCGAATTTTCCGTATTCTGATGTAACGATTCAGCACCTGATCACCCACCGCAGCGGACTTCCTAAATACGAGCATTTCTTAGAAGAAAATGATATAAAACCTAAAAATAAATTCTTTACCAATCAAGAAATTTTTGACCTCGTTGCTAAACACAAGCCAGAACTTGCCAGACAGACCGACACTGGCTTTATGTATAATAATTTCAACTATGCTATTCTGGCGCTTATCATTGAAAAAATCACTGGAAAAACCTATCCAGAAGCGATGAAAGAAATGGTTTTCGCTCCTTTAAAAATGAAAAATACTTTTGTTTTTGAAGAGAAACACATCAATTCTGCTTCGCAGTCTTTTTACCAAAGAAGCACCAGACTTTATCCTCTAAACGAATATGATTTGATTTATGGCGATAAAAACATCTACACCACTCCACGCGATTTGTTCAATTTTTCAAAAGCGATGTTTTCAAAAAATTTCCTTCCAAAAGAACTGATGGAAAAGGTTTTTGAGCCGTACAGCAATGAGAAAAAAGGCGTGAACAACTATGGTCTTGGATTTAGATTAAAAATATTTGATGAAGGGAAAAAACTAACCTATCACAACGGCTGGTGGCACGGCTCTAACACGGTTTTCATCCACTTAAGAGAATCCAAAACCACCATCATCGCCCTAAGCAACAAGTATTCTAGAAAAATATACGGAACCATGCTTCTTTCCACGCTCTTTGAAGATTTTCCTTTTGAAATTAATAAAGTGATAAATCCAGATGCCGAAACTGCTGATTCCACAGAAGTTTTTGCAGAAGATACCGAAAGGGCAAAAACTCCAAAGAAGAAACCAAAGAAAACTTCTATGGACAGCCTAAAAGCGACAAAAACAGAGGAAACCATACAGAAAACTTCAGAATCTGAGGAGGAAGATTAAATTTAAAAAACTTATTTTTGTTTCATGAAAAAGATTTTGTTTGTTGCTATTTTTATAGTTCTTCTGAGCGCCTGCGCAAGAGTAGGCTCTCCCGAAGGCGGTGCAAAAGACACCACTCCACCTAAGTTTCTGAAATCCAATATAGATACGAGCAGAGTGAATGTTCCCACCAGCACTAAGGAACTTCGGCTGTATTTTGATGAGTATATCAACTTAAAGGATGCGAACAAAAATCTCATCATTTCGCCACCGATTAAAAAGATAAAAAAAATCATTCCTTCTAACCTTGCAAACAAATATATTTCCATAACATGGGATGAAGATTTGCAGGAAAACACGACTTATAATTTCAACTTTGGAAATGCCATCGTAGATAATAACGAGGGAAATGTGCTGCCTTATTTCAATTTTGCTTTTTCTACAGGAAAGGAACTTGACAACCTGTACATCAGCGGAACTATAACCGATGCTCTGCTCATCCCAGAGAAACCCTCCAAACACGGAATTGTAGTGGGACTCTATGCGGATAGCGCTGATTTCAAACAAAAACCAAACTACATCGCAAAAGCTGATGAAGACGGATATTTTGAGCTAAACTACCTAAGCAAAGGGAAATACAGTATCATCGCTTTTGAAGATGAAAACGAAAACTCTGTGTATGATGCAAGTAAAGAAAAAGTTGGTTTCTTAAAGGATAAAATAGATTTAAGTCAAAATTTATCTGGTTTGAAAATGAAAATTTACCCTTCTGAAAAAAACATCAGATACAAAGAAACTACGCCTGTGAGCGGAGGAATGCTGATGGTTTTCGAAGGAAATCCAAAGAAAGTAGATGTAAAAAGTATCAGCAGTGAACTCACTGATTATCAAGTAACTCACGCCGAAAAATCTGATTCTGTGATGGTATGGGTAGGGAAACAAAACGCCCTAAATAATAGAACTCTCACACCGCTAAAAATAAGCTATAATGCTGATGGTAAGGAAGATACTATTTCTGTTTCCTATAAAACCAACGAAAAAGATGAACTGACCTTGGCCAATAACAAAGGCGGACTGCTTCCTCCTGAAAAGGATTTTGTCATTACTGCTAATATGGCTTTGAAAGAGATAAATCCTGCTCTGTGGGCGCTGAAAAGTGACAGCATCAGTCAAAAATTTGAGGCAAGAATTTCTGAAAAAAATCCAAAAGAAATCATCATTTCATCTGATTTTAAAGCTGGAAAAAAATACTCGCTCAACATTCCAAAAGGAGGTGTTCAAGGGCATTATTTCCAAAATCCAAAGGCTTATATTTTCAATTTTGAAGCGGATAAAGCCGAAAATTACGGAAGTTTAACTTTAAAACTATCGAACCAGCCGAAGGCTTATTTTTGGATACAACTAATTGATAGCGAAGGAAATGTAAAATACTCTCAATATACGAATAAGAACGAAATCCGTTTTGCGAGCCTTGACCCAGCCACCTATTACGCCCGAATTTTAGTGGATGATAATGGCAACAAATACTGGGACAAAGCCAATTTCTCTGAACAAAAATTCGCTGAAGAAGCCTTTGTTTTCAAAAAGAAATTGGAAGTAAGAAAATTATGGGAAATCGTGGAAAATTGGGTTTTGGAATGATTTTTTCATCATTCCTTGTTCGAATTAAATTTTTATTAAATTATGAAGAAGTTTAGTCAATTATTTTTAGTTTTAATTTCAACTTTAGGTTTCTCTCAATGCGAAATCACAGGAAAATCCTCATTAGTAGTAGGAGAAAAAAGCAGTTATAGCATAAAAAAAGATGCCCAGTGCAAAGAATGCTATCGATGGACATCTGAAGGCGGAATCTTAGTAGAAAGCGATAACAGGCTGGATTCTGTAGAAATCATGCCTATAAATGCAGGAAATTCCACATTGTCCGTGCAGTATATTTCTGAAAACGGAAATATCACAAAATGTAGTAAAGATATCAGCATTCTTGCTAAGGAAAATTTGGAAGAAACTCCAGCTGAACCCGCTAAAAAAGGAGATTGTGATATAGATGTGACAAACTATGAAACTAGAAAAATTTCTAACGACAGATTAGGATTTTTCAGTAATTCCAGCAAAAATTTCAACTATACTTGGGAGGTGCTTTATAAGAATGGGCAGAAACAATATTCCACAGAAAAAGCACCACAGTTCAGCTATTCTAAGGACAATCAAATCGTAACGGTTTCTGTGACTGTGGTTTCTAAATCTTGCTATAAAAAATTCACCAAACCTTATGATGATAATTTTTGGAAGTTTTTCTAAAAATATAAAACAACTGCAATGAAACTATACATCATCAGCGGACTGGGCGCAGACAGAAGCGTATTTGAGCATATCAATTTTCCATCGGAAATGGAGCTTCATTTCATAGATTGGCTTGTCCCAGAGCAGGATGAGGAATTTGACCATTATGTAAATAGAATGGCCGAAAGCATCAATCCTGATGAGGATTTTTGTCTGCTCGGTTACTCTTTTGGGGGAATTATCGTGCAGGAAATTCATAAAAAATTTCCAGCTAAAAAAGTCATTATTCTTGCCAGTATAAAATCGCCTTCGGGAAAATCCAAACTGATGGAGATAGGGAAACGCTCTAAGCTTTACAAAATAATCCCAACTTCGGCATTTAACGAAAAATCCTATAGTTTTTATTCTTTTGTAAGGCATCTTTTTGACCCGAAAAACCCAAAAGTTTTAAAATATTTTAAGGTCAGAAATCCTTATTATATCAAATGGAGCATAGAAAAAATTCTTGACTGGGACACAAAAGAAAACCCTGAAATCATACAAATATCCGCGGATAAAGATATTGTTTTTCCTATCAAAAACTCAAATCCAAACTATGTCCTCAAAGGAGGAACACACCTCTGCCCTGTGACAAAAGCAAAGGAAATTTCTGCGATTTTAGAAAAAGAATTTGGAGGATTATAAAGATTTTAAAATCAATAAAATAGTGAACACAGAAAAAATCCCAACCCAAGAGTGGCTGGAAAAGTACGAAAAAGTAAAATCTATTCTCGTTCCGCCCGTTTCTTTTGAAGAAATTTACTCTCAAAAAGAGGCTTTTGGGAAGAAACTTTTTATCCTAAATATGGGAGAAGTTCATTTTCCTACGGGAGAAATTTTGGTAAGAGACCCTTTGTATTTTCTTCATCGCGACCAGCTTCCTTATTTTCAAAAAGTTCCAATAGGAAAATTTCCACTTAATACATTGGTTGTAGAAGCGGAGGAAGGTCTCTATTACTATGTTTCTACACGAGTAAAATTTAGTAACAAAAAAGCAGTCAGCTACACTGAGGCTTTGGTTGGAGATGAAAATTTGGATGATGATTTGGAAGAAGGAATTTTCTTTGGGTTCTTTGCGGATGCAGGGCTAGCAACTATAGTGGATGTAAAAACCCGTGATGCCTACTGTGATTTTCGGGAAAAATGGCATAAAGAACATCCTGAGGATGCCAATATCTGCGATAAACTTTTTGTTGAAGAATTTGCAAAAAATTACAAGGAAAATCCTCAGTTTCAAAGAGAAGGAGGCGAATGGATTAACTTCAAAATTCCAAATACAGACCTAAGCGTACCGATGATACAAAGCGGCTTCGGCGATGGGCTATATCCTGTATATTTCGGATATGATGAAAACAACAAAGTCTGCGAAGTTGTTATAGAATACTTTGATTTAGAACTGACTTTTGGGCAGGAAGAAGAATAACTTTATTTTAATCTAAAAAAAAACTCTCATAGGTTTTAAACCTGTGGGAGTTTTTTTATTTCTGAATTTTCATA
>JABCOA020000045.1 GCA_013333875.2 Flavobacteriaceae bacterium
AGGAACCACATCGTTAGAAGTCTGAATATGGTCGCCATAAAGCCCAAAGTAGGACAACGAAGTAGAAAGCTGCACCTTTGGAATCCACCAAGTTTTCTCGGCTTTTATTTTGTATTCTGCCGCAGCTATTCCGTGGTTTAGGGCTTTTATTTCAGGTCTGTTTTCTATGGATTTGTTCTCCACTTCATAGTTTAAAACCTGTAAATCTGGCTCTATCTCTGCGATGCGTTCTCTGTCCATTCCTGTCAGAATATGCAGCTGAGTGATAAGCAGTTCGCGCTTTCCTTCGTATTCTATCATTTTAGTATCCAGCGTAACCTGCGCTAGTTCTATTTTCTTAAAATCATACGGCGTTATCAGTCCGTATCCGAGCGCTTTTTCGGCTGTTTTTCTATTGATTTCCAGCCTTTTTTTGCTTTCATCCAAAACTTTTTTAGACTGATGAACCAATGCAAACTGGTCATAAATTTTCGCAATAGAAGTAATCACTTCATTCTTACTGCTGGATAAAAGTTCCTGCTGGGAAAGCTTTTTCTCGTTTAAGGCTTTTTTCAAATGTCCTACTTTTCCTCCTGAAAAAAGCACCACAGAAGCCTGTAATTTAGATGCTCCCGAAAACCCAGAAATTCCTAAAGTGTTATTCTGCGAAGGCACCATCATCCCTGGAAACAGAGGAGGAACCCGTGGAATACCAAACTCTGGCGAAGTGTAATTTATTCGCGTGTCCATATAACCTACTCTTCCTGTCAGCTCCACTTTCGGAAGAAAAGTATCGGTTAATCTCTTTTGGTCAATATCCACATATTGCAGTTCCAGATTTTGCTGCTGGTACTGTCCATCTCTCTCTAATGCACTATTAATGAGTTCTTTCAGCTGGTCAGAAGAAGACTGCCCAAAACTAAAAGAAGACATAAATAATAATGCATAATACAACTTTTTCTTACTTGTCATATGTTTTGTTTGTTTATTTGATGGTGCAAATTTCCATGAAATATGATAAACATCCTTTGATATTTGTCAAAAAGTGAAATTTCAAGTATTTAAATAGATTTTTAATTTTCAACAAATAAAAAAACATCTCCAAAAATTGAAGATGTTTTTATTTAAAATCCGTGAGCGCGAAAGGATTCGAACCTTTGACCGTCTGCTTAGAAGGCAGATGCTCTATCCAGCTGAGCTACGCACCCATTAATTAGTTTTTAAAAAGAACTAATAAACTTTTGTCGGGGTGGCAGGATTCGAACCTGCGACCTCCTGGTCCCAAACCAGGCGCGATGACCGGGCTACGCTACACCCCGAATATTATACCAGTTGCGGAGGGTATGAGATTCGAACTCATGCGACCCGAAAGTCGACAGTTTAGCAAACTGCTCCGTTAACCACTCCGGCAACCCTCCTTTTATTCTTTAAGAACTCCCTTTCTGTATTTGCTTTGCAAAGGTATAACTTTTTTTTTAACCCACAAATTTTTTTTGAAAAAAATATTCGTATTTTTGAAAAAAAATTAGTTTAATTATTTATATCATGCGTAAAATATTTTATATCAGCTGCTTATGTATTTTGGCTTTTTCTTGTGATTCGCAGAAAAAAATAGCTGATGCAGCCAAATCTTCATTAGACCCAAACAAAACAAACTCTGAAAAGGAAAAAAAAGGTGAAATAATTCATATAGGAACAGAGGATTTTTATAAAGTGAACATAGCGGACAGCACCAAAAACAATAATACGATAAGCTATGGTTCTATAGTTTCGGCCAAGTCAAAAAAATATAAAATCACTAAAACCCACTTCCCTTCTTTGGGACAAGGTTTCCGCCAGAGATTCATCATCTTGCACTATACGGCTTTGGATAATGAAAAATCCATAAGAGTTTTGACACAGCAGTCGGTAAGTTCCCACTATCTTGTAAGTGATCTGGATGACCATGAAATCTATCAATTAGTAGATGAAAATAAAAGAGCTTATCATGCAGGAATAAGCGCTTGGAAAAACAGCAACAATCTGAACGACAACTCTATAGGTATAGAAATAGTAAATACAGGCTATGTAGTAGATAGTTTAGGAAAGAGACAATTCCAAGCATTCCCTGAACATCAAATAGAAAAAATAGCCGTTTTGGTGAAAGATATCAGCAAAAGATATATGATTCCTCCTACTAATATTTTGGCTCATTCAGATATTGCTCCGACAAGAAAACAAGACCCAGGCCCTCTGTTTCCTTGGAAAACATTATATGAAAAACACCAAATAGGCATGTGGTATGATGAGGATAAAAAACAAGAATTTTATCCAAGTGCATTAGAAGATACTGCTACACTATATGAAGATGCTTCTTTTATAAGAAAAATACAATCAACCTTTAAGAGTTTTGGGTATGATATCCAAATCACAGGAATGTGGGACAAACAGACCAAAAGCATTATAGAAGCATTCCAGTATCATTTCAGACCAGAAAACTATGATGGTATTTTAGATGCGGAAACTTGGAGCATTCTGCAGGCTTTGGCTCAGAAATATAAATAAATTCTCTACCTTTGCAAAAAATAGAAAAATGGATAAGAAAAATAAAGATAAAGACGAAAAATTCATAGAATATTGGGAAAATAGTATGCAGCTGGGAAGGGTAAAGTATTCCTTGATAAATGCTATTTTAATGGGAGTAATTATATTTTTAATTTCAAATCTTGGGTATTATTTCTTCACAGGAACCACATTTTTTGAGCTTAGTTTGGATGCTTTTTTATCCTTTGCTATCAGCTATTTCCTTGGTTTTCTTTTTTATTATATCCCTGTTTGGAATGTCAATAGTTTCAAATATAATGTTGTCCTAAACAAAAAGAAGAAAAAATCCAAAAAAAAATAAAAGACTTGATTTTTCAAGTCTTTTTTTATTTCTAAACGGTCTGAAGATACAGTTTTTCCAGCTCGTTGGCAGAAATTTCATCGGCATTGATTTCGGAAATCAAATTCCCTCGCTTCATAATTCCTATTCGGTCTGCCACTTCTTTTGCCCTAAAAATATCATGTGTCGCCATGAAAATAGTAGTTCCCTCCGAAGCCAATTCTTTCAATATTTCAGAAAATTCATTCGATGCCTTCGGATCTAGACCAGATGTAGGCTCATCCAGAAGCAATACTTTCGCCTTTTTAGCGATGGCAATAGCGATGCCTACTTTTTGGCGCATCCCTTTGGAATAGCCTCCCAGCCTATTGTGATGAGCATCAGCCTGTAGTCCTGCTTTGCTTAGAAAATTCGTAAGCGCCTCATTATCATAATCAAACCCAGCCAAAGAGGAGAAAAATTTAAGATTTTCTACACCTGTCAAATTAGGATAAAGCAGCACCGTTTCAGGAATATAGGCAATGAATTCCTTGGTTTCCTCTGGATGGTCTACCACAGAGATTCCATTGATTTTCGCAACTCCTTCGGTCGGTTTCACAAAGCCCAAAAATATATTAATCGTCGTGCTCTTCCCTGCTCCATTCTGTCCCAAAAGAGCAAAAATTTCACCTTTGTTCAGTTTTAAATTTAGATTATTTAAAGCTTTATAATCTCCGTATGTTTTAGATAAGTTTTCTGCAATAAGCATAAAATTCTATATTTTTTTAGTCAATTTTATTCCGATAAACACAAGTAATAATGAGTATAAAAAGCCCACAAATAGGGATTTCCAGTTTATGTCCGTTTTCTCTGCTGGCGGCTGGTATTTAGGTCTTTTTTCCCAAGGTGTATTTTTGGTCAAAGTTTCCTCAAAAATATAAGGATAAAAAAACTCACGCACAGCTTTGTGGTGCTTTCTCACTGAGGCTAAATATCTCATATGCGCTTCTAAATCCGTATTAACCAAGGTGTTATACATTCTCTGCACTCCTACCGTAGGAAGAAACATTCCCAAAGTTTCAGCTTTGTGCTGGCGCTCCATCAGTTTTTGTTCCATTTGTTTGGATGTCGGTTCTGCCTCTTTATCAGCCACATACTGCATCGCATAATACCAGCCCGCTACATAGTATTTCTCTTCTGGAATTTTATATTTTTTATACTCGGGATATTCTTGGTAAAATTTGTTCATCGTTACCGATTTGGGCTTATCCCACTTCTCGTGATAGGCTTCACGCTGGATGAGTGTAGTTTCCATAGCCTCATGAACAGGAGTGGTAGTCGTCATTATCGTATTTCCCAAAGCTGGAAACATCATACATAGCACAATCCAAATTCCAACGGACAAAATAGCGTTGTAAGTTGAGTTTTTATTCAACGAATTGATAATCCAAACCACTGCAAACCAAAAACTTACATAGAAAATGGAAATTCCTAAAATAGCAAAAAACACACCTCCAAAGCCAGCCTTGAAAACCAAAGTCGCTACGATCATCAGTATAATGACCAAAGACACCACGATCAGCCACCTTGCGAAGATTTTATAAAAAACAAAACTAAGCGTAGGCACTCCAGAAATCTTTATCATACTCCAGACTCCCGTTTCTTTCTCCTCAGAAATCAAACTAAAACCAAGGGCAATAATCAATAACGGAAAAAGATAAATAAAAACAAATGACAAATCCAAATTGCCCACCAAAAGGGACAAAGGATTGGTCAGTTCATTATCATAAATCTGTCCTTCTAATGCCAGAATTTTGGTTTTGATATTGTAATTTAGAATATCTCTCTGCCCCAGAGAAAACGCTGCCCAGTCAGTCGGTGGATTATAAGTATGAAAAATCATGTAATAAATATCCGTTCCTGCCGTATTCTCCGCGCCTGCAATGTGCAGAATGTGCTCTATACTCTCATTTTCCAGATGTTCTATTCTGGAAATGTTTTCTTTTTGTTCCTCTATGACCCTATTTCCGTAATAAATTCCGTAAAGCCCAAAGAGAAAAACCACCAAAACCCCGATTCGGAAGGCGTTATTTCTAAAAATATTTTTAAATTCTATGCTTAAAATCCTCTTCATCTTTACAAAAATTTATTACTATTTTTCTGAATATAATTCGCTGCTAAAAACAATGCAAACAGCATAAAAACAAACGCTGAAATCCCCAAAATCTGTTCTTTTAGAATTTCATAAGTAGAAAAATGCTGGTATTTGAACGGCGGCATTTGTTTCAAAAGTTCATTATTTATCCTTTGTGTCCGCTCTTTTTGGGATTCTTTGTAATATTTTATTTCCTCCTGCTGAAGTTTATTCAGATATTGAGTGCGGTCATATCGGTATTTTTCGGCCTGTCGCTGGAAACTTACAGCATCAGAAAAACTACTTCCGCTGAAGCCCATAGACATATTTCTCATCGCTAAATAAGGATTAGCAAAGCCCAAAAATTCGCTTACTTTGTTTTGATTTTGATAAATTTTAATCAATTCCTCAAATTTTTCACCAAAAATTTTCGTGGTGATTTTTTCGCCTTCCGCAAAGACCAATCCACCGTAATTTATCGGCAATTCTTCGATGGAATTGACATTATATTTTTTCAATATTTCTTCTTTCAGCTCCTTAAAGTGCTGGTCATCAGGATTATGACTGTCTCCTTCTTTTTTATCTGGTTATGAATAGAAATATCAAAATCATTTTTATTCGGTGCTTCATAGATATTTGCGCCAAGTGTCTGCACAGCTTTCGGAAGAATAAAAACCATTGAAAACCAAACGATTAAAAGAACCAACAAGGTAGATTTAGGTGTTTTATTCAATGCTGAAAAAACCACCACTACAAACGAAAAAATCAAAAAATAAACGCTGTAAGAAACCACCAGCAGGAAGGCTCTCGGTATAAGTCCCTCTGCATCAGCACCTGACATCAGCCCTGTGAAAGCAATTCCAAAAATAAGAATGGGAAGGAAATAAGCCATCGTAACGGCATAAATCCCCAAAGTTTTTCCAAAAATAATGTCTTTGTAAGTCGTGTTTTGAACCAAAATTAGCTTCAAAACTCCATTTTGTTTCAGCCCAGAAACTGAACCAAAACCAATAAAAATAATGAATAAAGGTAAAATCAGCTGGAAAATCAGAGCCATACTCAGTTCCCCAAACCTCAGTATTCCGTTGGAAAATGAGGCATCGCTCATATTCATCGTATTCTGTCTGTGAGCCTCCAAAAAAACAGAGTTTCCCACATAAGAATTTACCCCAAAATCAAAAGCACTCAAAGGATATTTGTCCCGAAAAACCAAATACCCATAATGCGAAACCCTGTGCGGGTGCCTGTCTGGCTGGTTTTCCCACTGCTGGACAACTTCGGACTGGTAGTGTTCCTGCTCCTCATTGTGATGACGAACATTTTCCCAACCGATATAAGCCGCCAGAGACAAAACAGCAACAATGATGAAAACCAAGTAAATCAGTACTTTCTGCCTATTGATGCTTTTCCATTCTTCCGAGGCGATTAGCTTTACCCTTTTTAAATTCATGAAATTATTTTAAATTCTCAATGAAACTAATATTCATCTCCGCCGAAAGCGCTCCAGCCTTCTCCACAAAGGATTCATAGGAAACAGTATCTCCCTCACCTGCATTATCCGAAATCGCTCTCAGCATCAGAAACGGAACACCCATAATATGGCAGGTCTGCGCAATGGCACTCGCCTCCATCTCCACAGCAAGCGCCCCTGAGAAGCTTTTTTCTATCCATTCTCGGCGCTGTCTATCGCTGATGAAAGAATCTCCACTGACTACCAAGCCCTTACGAAGCTGGTCAGTATATTTTCCGCAATGTTCCTCGGCAAGGCTCAGCCACTGCTCATCAGCAAAAAAAGCAGGCGGCATTTTTGCCTGTTGCCCTATTTCATAGCCGAAAGCCGTGACATCCACATCATGGTGTCTAACCTCCGTAGCCAAGATAATATCATAAACTCTGGTGTCTTTCAGGCCTCCTGCTGTTCCTGTATTGATGATTAATTCTGGTTTAAACTGATTGATTAAAAGCGCAGTAGCCACCGCTGCACTGACCTTTCCTATCCCTGACAAAAGCACCACCACCTGATGGCTGCCGATTCTCCCTTCATGGAAAGTAAATCCAAATAATTCGGTGTCTTTTCTATCTTGTAATTTCTCTCGCAGAAGCTGGACTTCTAATTCCATCGCTCCGATGATTCCTATTTTCATTGTAAAGTTTAATAATTAAAAAATAAGGGCAAAGATAATTATTTTGAAATTTTTTCTATCTTTTTCCGAAGAGTCCTACCCTGCTATTTGGAAATCTTTAAATTTCAGAACGCCATCCTTCGTTGTGAAAACAAATACTTGTGAATATTCATCCGCCATGTCTTCATAATAGACTGTTGAATTAAAAGTCATGGTGATTTTATCATCTGCATACACGACTTCTAAAGTATTTTTTGACCCATCAGATGAAGATTTATTGGTATATTCTGCTTCATCACGCCCTTGTTTCAATACTTTATCAACATCTATTTTTGCTAAAGTTTTCCTGAAATTATCATTAAAAATTCCATTAAAATAAGTCTGAAATTCTTTTTCGCCGAATCCTTTCCCTAAATGTTTTTCCCATTTTTCAGACTCCAAAGCCACATACCAAAAGTTATCATTTTTGATAGGAAAATCAAAATATGTTTTTACTTCATCTGGCTTACCTTTTTGAATTCCATCTAGCAAAGAAACAATCTGTTTTTGCAAATGATTTTCAGGAGATTTTTCGGGATTGTCTGTTTGTATTTTTTCTGTTTCTACTTTTGGTTTTTCTGGTTTGTTAGTATCTTGTTTATTTTCGCAACTTAAAAGAAATAATACGCTCAGACCTACCGAGAGAGTTTTAAGTTTTTTCATAATCTTTTGACTTTTATATATTTATAACTAATTTTAAATATTTGACTTACTTTTTAGTATACCATTGTACTTTGAAAATCTTTAAATTTCAGAACGCCATCTTTCGTTGTAAAAACATATACATATATATGTTCACCTCCTCCTGAAGAATAAACTACTGTATTAAAAGTCATGGTGATTTTATCACCTGCATATGTGACTTCTAAGATATCTTTAAACCCACCATTCCAACTATCATATGAATATTCTGCTTTATCATATCCTTGTTTTAATAATCTATTAACATTTATTCTTCCTAAAGTTTCCCTGAAATCGCCCATGAAAATCGCATCAAAATATATCTGAAATTCTTTCTCACCAAATCCTTTTCCTTTATATTCCTCCCATTTTTCATAATCCAAAGTCTCATACCAAAAATTATCATTTTTGATAGGAAAATCAAAATATGCTTTTACTTCATCTGGCTTGCCTTTTCGCATTCCTTTTATGAAAGAAGCAAGCTGTTTTCGCAGGTGTCTTTTATGAGATTTTTCTATTTTTGTTTTTACTGGTTTGTTGGCATTCTGCTGATTTACACAACTTAAAAGAAAAAACAAACTTAGACCCGCCAAGATAGTTTTTATCCTCATAACAATCTTATTTAGTAACACAAATATAATCAAAAAACCGATAGCCATTATAAACTATCGGTTTTCAACAAATTAAATTATTTTTATGAAAAAATCTTGTATCTATCTTAGAATGTGTATCTTACGGTAAACATCACATTTCTCGGTGTTCCTGGGAAAAGTCTTGGATAGTTAAACGCTCCGAGCCAGTAAGTTTTATTAAAGATATTATTGATATTGAATGACAGCTGCATATCTTTTATCTTGTAATAGACCGCTGCATCTATTATCGTATAATCTGGCAAAACTAAGTCTGGTTCCTGCCAAGAAATCTTCTCTGCAGAGTAATTGAGTCCTGCTCCTACTCCCAGATTTTTAAAGAAACCTTCCTTCACATCAAATCTTGTCCACAAGTTGAATGTATGTTTAGGAGCATTGTCCTTTCTATAAGTTCCTCTTTTTTGGTCTGTAACTTTTGAATCGTTATAAGCATAACCCGCGTTCACTAACCAGTTTGGCAAAATTCTACCCATTACATCGATTTCCAGACCTTTATTTCTCTCCGTTCCTCCTTCGGTCATCAGTTCATCTACCGCTCCATTATAAACTGTATCATCATAAGTAAGGATATTATTCTGCTTGATATCATAGTAGGCAATACTTGCATGAAGTTTTCCTTCGAACCATTCTGTTTTTGCTCCAAATTCATACATTCTGGTAGTTTTAGGCTTGAATGCTTCTCTGACATATTGTCCTGTATTCATATCTCTTCTAAAACCATCATAACCAAGATAAGCATCAGTCTGCATCTGGAACCCTTCTATGTAGGAAGCATAGGCATTGATGTTTTTGGTAGCTTTATACATCAATCCAGCTCTCACGAGGAATTTATTTTGTTTTACTGTTTCTTCATTTTTGCGTTTGTAGAAGTTTTTGTCTGTGTACCACTCTTGGCGTAGACCAATATTGAAAATCAATCTGTTCCAAAGTTCCATTTGATTCATAAAATACGCCGAGTTAGTGGAGAAATACATCGGCGTGGTTTCCTGCATTCTTCTCGCCTGAGGCTGATAGAACCCAGGGTACATCACTCTATACTGCCCTTCTTTAGTCAAATCCCAGTGCGGAATTCTTGGTGTTAAAGTTCCTAATGCAGCATTACCTGTATAGTCTCTCACAGTATTGGTTCCGCCGTGCCCAACTTCAAACATCACCAAATCATACCCTAAAACAGATTTATTTTTAAAGTTTTCTCCCAGTTTCCAGTCATAGTTTAGATAAGCATTAAAGTTATCTGTAAAGAAATTACTATTACGCTGAACATATCTGAGTTGCACTTTATCTTTTTGTTCTACTCCGTGGGAATCCTTTCCGAAATTATTGTCAGTTCTTAATTCTGTCAAATCTTCGTTCCAGATATGCTTCATATAAGCCATATTGATGCTTAAATTGTCCGTAAACTTATGAGTAAGATTCCCCATGAAGTTTAAATCCAATGTTTTGTTGATATCATTGATTGCCCCGATAGCATAAGTAATTGGTGTAGAAGTAAGTGCAGGTCTGTCACCAGGGTTGGCTTTAAAAATAGGCTGACCTCTATCCAGTCTGTTTGAGTTATTACTCATCACAAACTCAAAACTTATGTTTGTCTTTTCATTTGGAACATAGGCAATGGTAGGAGCTATCATATAAGCTTTTTTGAACTGTAAATCTCTGAATGATTTTCCATTCTCATATCCGAGATTTAAACGATAAAGCAATGTTTTACTCTTATTCAATGGTCCAGTAAAATCTAATGCTCCAACCACAGTCTGATAACTGCCCACACTCAGACTTACTTCTTTTCTGTCTGTTTTAAGTGGCTTTTTAGTAATGATATTTATACTTCCCCCTGCATCTGTACTAGAAAAAGTCATACTTGCAGGTCCTTTGATTACTTCTACCCTTTCTACATTCATCATCATCGGCTGACTGAAAAATATATGAGAAGTTACCATACCATTCATCAGTCTGCTTTCTCTGTATGAAGCCTGCTGTGTAACCCCACGGATAGCATAGTTGTTATAAAAACTGGTCTGTGTAACCCCACTCACATTCTTCACTACATCTCCCAATCTTGTAACTCCTTTATCTGCAATAAGCTCTTTAGTAACAGTAGTTATCGCTTGGGGAACTTCCATGTTTTTTAGAGCGATTTTAGAAGCAGAGAAAGAATAATCACTATTATAGTCCTTTCTTGCTCTTCCTATGATTTCTACAGTTTGTAGTTTTTTTACTTTTCCGTCTTCTTCTTCATCTTGTGGTTCGTTAGGATCTGTAGTATTTTTTGCTACAACAGGCTCTGTTGGTTCTGTTGGCTGTTCAACTACAGGTTTTTCTTCAACAACAGGTTGTGATGTAACCATCTGATAAACAATCACATCTCCTAAATCCAAAACTCCATTATCCTCCACTGTAATTTGGTTTTCCAATGGATTTGCTCCTTCTGCTACGATGCTGATAGTGTAACTTCCTCCTTCTGTAAGTGTTACATTAAAAAATCCCGAAGCATCGGTCATAGAGGTCATTTCTTTATCCCCCTTTTTTAGTATAATGCTGGCATTAGAAACAGGATTGTCATGCTGAACTACCCTACCCTTCACCATCTGTGAATATCCCATTAAGGACATTAACAAACTCGACACTAATAATACTTTTTTGTTCATAATGAAATATAAAATTTAAACTTATGTTATTTTTTTTAAAAATTATGGCACAAAAGTAATACTATTTTTTATTTTCTTGTTAATTCAAAACATGATTTTTATCATCAATTTTTTAGAAAAGTAACATCTTTACTTTTGTATCATTAAATCAAAATATCTTTTTTAATCCAAAAAAATAAATTCATCATCTTTATTCCGTATATTTGCACAAAATTCATTTATAAATACTAAATCAAAATGAAAAGAAGAGACTTTCTGAAAACAGGTTCATTAGCTGCTTTAGGCGGAATGCTACTAACTCCCTTTGGAGCAAAAGCAAACACTATAAAGGAAGAATTCCGTGGCAGAAAAGCCAAAAATATCATCTTCATGGTAAGTGATGGGATGAGCGTAGGAACGATGATAATGGCAGACATCTACCTGAAAAGAAAAAATGGAAAAAGTTCCAACTGGGTGGGACTTTACGAAGATAATCTTGTCCAAAGAGCATTGATGGATATGGCCTCTGCGAATGCTATCGTAACAGACTCAGCAGCAGCAAGTTCCTCTTGGGGAGGTGGTGTCCGTGTGAATAACGGAAGCCTGAAAGTAAGCCCAAATGGAAAGGAAAACATGCCTATTCTTCAGAAATTCAAACAAGCTGGCAAAAAAGTAGGCTGTGTAACTACAGTTCCTATCACCCACGCTACACCAGCAGGATTTTGTGTTACCAGCAAGAGAAGAAACGCCATGGACCACATCGCTGAACAATATGCAGAGCTAAACTTTGATGTAATGATGGGAGGCGGCAGCCAATACTTTGACAAAGACAAAAGAAAAGATAAAAAAGATGTTTTTGATTTATTTGTGAAAAAAGGATACACCGTTGCAAAAACTAAATCAGAAATGTTCAGTGCTCCTAAAAACAAGCCTATTTTAGGAACTTTTGATGAAGATGCCGTGCCTTACACCGTAGATCATTTACGCGATGAAAAAGCATCAAAAAACATCCCTAGCCTTGCCGAGATGGCACAAAAGGCGATAGACCAGATGAAAGACCACAAAAATGGTTTTGCGCTACAGATAGAAGGCGGAAAAGTAGACTGGGCAGCACACGGAAACGATATTGCGGCTCTATTATTTGACCAAATAGCCTTTGATGAAGCTGTAAAAGTAGTAATGGACTTCGCTAAAAAAGATAAAAATACTTTGGTAGTAATTACCAGTGACCACGGAAATGCAAACCCTGGGCTGATTTACGGAAGTAAAACCAATGATAATTTTGACCATTTACAAAAATTCACTCACTCTAATGACTGGGTTTTACAGGGAATACATGCTTCCAGCAGCACTTCTTTCGTAAAAGACAGAATTGCAGAGGCTTGCGGTGGTTTCGCTGTAACTGATGAACAAGCGAAAGAACTTCTTTCTTATTACAACAATCTTAAAAAAGAAGATGGACTATACAACCATAAAAACCTACCGTTCAGAGCTTTAGCAGAGATGCAAAAAGCATACACTTCTGTTGGCTGGATTAGTATGGACCACTCTTCTGATTACACAGAACTTGCAATGTACGGCCCTGGTAGTGAAAACCTTAAATCATTTGTCAGAAATACCGACATGCACAATTTCCTGCTAAATGCGGCGCATGTGGAAAATAAGTTTTAATTAAAAATAATTAAACTCTCATAATAAAAGTGAAGATGCATAGGTGTCTTCACTTTTTATTTTATAAAATTTCAGAAAGTTTTTTCGTGAGATTTCTTCTGGAATATTGCTGGACGCTTTGCGGGTTGGCTTCCAAATTCCCAGTTTTCCATTGCTGATAGATTTCTAAAATATAGTTTTTAATTTTCTGATTATCAGTATATCCAAAGTGCTTACCAGAGCCTGTTTCTTTCAAAATATCGGCTACATCACTATCCTTCGGACCAAAGGAAACTATCTTTTTCCCAACTGCCAGATATTCAAATAATTTCCCAGGAATGATTCCCTTGGAAGAATCTCGGTCAAAATTTGTAATCAGCAGAATATCCGAATTATTCATTTCTTCAACAGCGCTATTATGAGAAAGATAACCGCATAGATTCACATTTTGCCCAAGAGTAGAAGATTCTATCTGCTGTAAAATTTTGTCATCTATCCTGCCCACAAATTTCAGCTCAAAATCTTTTGAAAAATCTGCATTTTCCTCTACCAAAGCATTCAGAATTTCCCACAGGTTTTCAGGATTTCTAAGCTGCTCCAAAACTCCGATATAGCTCAAAGTAAATTTCTCTGTTTTGGATTTTTCTGCAATCAGCTCGTTTTCATCAAATCCGTTGGTTATACAGACTGCATTTGCGCCTTTTTTCCTGAAATTTTCAGCATCTGTGGGACTTGTAGCAAGGGTAATATCTGCATTTTTAAAGACTTTTTCTTCCAGAGTTCGGTGCTTTTTGTCCGCCCATTTTGTCAGTTTCAGATGCTTGTAATACGAAATTTCCGTCCATGGATCTCTAAAATCTGCAATCCATTTCAACTTTGGAAAATATTTTTTAAGCTCCAAACCTATCAAATGAAGGCTGTGAGGCGGTCCAGTGGTCACCAAAGCATCAAAATGATTTTCCTTTAAATACTTTTTCAGATATTCTACGGAAGGTTTTACCCAAAAAACTCGGGCATCAGGAATGAAAAAATTACCTCTGATGAAAATAGACAACTTGGACATAAAAGACTGATTTTCACCAATATCAAACTGTCCTGACTTAAATTTCTTATTCTTCTTACTGAATATTTCGGCAAGCTGGTAAGGCTCCCAAATTTTAGTTTTAATTGTCTCCAAATCAGGAGATAAATCCTTAGTCAAACTTTCATCCAAAAGCGGATAAGATGGATTTTCTGGAATGAAAACCGTGGGTTTCCAGCCAAATTCCGGCAGGTATTTTGTGAATTTCAGCCATCGCTGAACCCCTGGCCCACCCGCAGGAGGCCAATAATAAGTGATGATAAGGATTTTTTTATAACTCATTGTTTTTATTACAATTCCATTTTCATCATGATATCAGTCTGCTTATCATCCCCCAAAACAAAAATATGTTTATCAAACGGCACAAATCCATTTTTTTCATAAAAATCGATTGCTTTTTGGTTCTTTTCCCAAACTCCAAGCCAAATATATTTCACTTTATTTTGCTTGGCTACTTCTACAGCTTTTTCATATAATTTTTGCCCTATTTTCTTTCCTTGAAAATCTTTCAAAACATAAATTCGTTCTATTTCAAGCGCTTCATTATCATTTAATTCCGCTTGAGAATGACCAAAATTCAGTTTTAAATAACCTACTATTTCATCATTATATTTTGCAAAATAAAATAGAGAATCAGGATTATTCAGCTCTCCCAAAAGTTTATCAGAAGAAAAGCTTTCTTCCAAATATTTTTGCATATTTTCTTCCGTATTAGTTTGGGAAAAAGTTTCAAAAAAGGTCTTTTTTCCTACTTTTTGCAAAGAAGTAATATCATTACTATTTACTTTTGTAATCTCAAAATTATCCATAATTCTATTTTGTATTTTTTCTTCTAAATTTCAAAAATCCACCCACACTCAGCAGCAGGAATATTCCAAATGCACTCATGGAAATCATTTTTCCTTTTTCGATAACTTCTGGCTCAAATACCATTCTAACTTCATGATTTCCAGCAGGAACTAATACAGCTCTGAGCAGGTAATTTGCTTTGATATAAGGGACTTCCTTACCATCGAGAAGCATTTTCCAGCCTTTCGGGTAATAAATCTCTGAAAACACCGCCAGCTGAGGAGTTTTTGACTGAGTTTTGAATTCCAACTGATTAGGCAGATAATTTTTCAGTTCAATCACCGCTGTGCTGTCGCTCTGCAAGTTTTTTCCCTCAAAATATTTTTGGTCTTCCACTGAAACAACGGCTGTTTTCTTATTATCAATTTCGCCCACAGCTTTTATTTCCTCATTTGGAGTTTTAACAAACTGAATATCAAATACAAACCAAGCATTTCCATTTGCATTAGGATTAATTTCAGCTCTTGGCTCTTGTAGAGAACCAAGAAGGATATATTTGGTATTCAGCATGTTAAGAATATTCAGCGTTTTCTTATTGTCTGTTACAGAAAAATATTCGTTAATCAAATCATCATACCTGCGCAGTTTTACGGCATGATAACCACCAACAGAAGATTTGAAATAGGAGGTCGTGGTCTCATTGAAAGGACTTGTAATAGAGTTAAAAATCCTATAATGCCCCTTGTCTTTCTCTGTCAAAATAGAAAGCATTTTATTCATTTCTGCTTGAGCGAGAAGCCTTTGCACTTCGGTATTATCTCCTGCTTTTTCTATCAGATAATCAGACACTTCCGTAACGAAAGGCTCTTGGACAAATTCTTTATCCACAAAATTATCATTGTTCAAATATCGCTTATTCACTGACCATAAATCAAAGAAACTAACCGCCCCAATGATGATAAGCGCTATATTTTGATTTAATTTTTGTTTCATCGTTAAAAACAAAACACCCAGCACAGCTCCCACATAAAAAATGGCTTTTATGCTGTCTTCTTTAAACATTCCATTTCTTTCATCTATCAGATAATCAAGGATATATGACGGAAGGTATCTTTTCTCTGTTTCGGTATAAAATCCAAGTAAAGATTTCCCAAAAACCAGCATTAAAAGTAAGAATGCCAGCACTCCCCCTCCTGCATACATCAATACTTTTTGCTTGTATTCAGTTGTCAGATTTTTATTGTTAAAAAACGAATAAAGCCCTACAATAGCGATGAGCGGGAATAAAAGTTCCACAACCACCAAAATGGAAGATGGCGCACGGAATTTATTATACAACGGAACAAAATCAATAAACAAGTCACTAACTATCAGGAAGTTGCTCCCCCATGCAAGCATAATCGTAAGCACAGAAGCCCCTAAAATCCAATACCTATATTTTTTAGGAGCGAAGAAAAACCCTAAAAATGCAAGGAAACAGACCACAGCTCCTTGATAGGCAGGCCCCGCTGTACCAGGCTGCTCGCCCCAGTAAGTAGGACTGGAAAAGCCTTTCATGATGTTATCCACTTCTTCTTGTGAAGTAGCATTTTCCTGCACCAAATCCTGAATATTCTGCATTATTATGTCAGAACCTTTTTCTTGGGAAGAGCCTCCGTAAATCCTTGGGATAAAGAGATTTAGAGTTTCTAATTTTCCGTAGCTCCACATCAGCATGGCATCTCTATTCATACCGTCTTTGGAAGCGTGATTTTGTTTTTCATCTTCTAAAATCTGCTTTCCTCTCACGGTTTCCTCGGCATATTCTCTATTAGCCAAGAGTCTTTGTGAGTTCATACCTATTCCCAAAAGAAAAGCCAAAGCCAAAACTCCAGAAGAAATCCCAAAATGCTTCCAATCGCTCTTTTTGAGCAAAACTCTTATCAATTCCGAAAGGAATAAAAATCCTATCCCAATGAAAAGATAATAAGTCATCTGAAAGTGGTTCGCAGCTATCTGCAAACCCATGAACAGAGCAGTTACAACAAATCCTAAAAGATATTTTTTCCTGATATAAACTAGTAAAATCCCTGCCAAAAGCGGCGCGAAATAAGCGATAGTATGCACTTTCCCATTATGCCCAGCACTTATAATGATATAAAAATAAGTGGACAGCCCAAAAAATGTAGCGCCCAAAAGAGCATATTTCCAGTTTCTAACGGCTGTCATCCCAAGCAGGAAAAAACCAGCAAAAAGCAAGAATAAATAGTTCGCAGGTTTCGGCAGGAAATTCAGAGCATTATCCACATGTTTTATAACATCTCCGCGAAACTGTGCTCCCGTCTGATAGGTAGGCATCCCGCCGAACATGGCATCACTCCAGTAAGTTTCCTC
>JABCOA020000046.1 GCA_013333875.2 Flavobacteriaceae bacterium
GCGTTCATCAACCAAATAAAAGGCTTGAATATGTTGTAAAATAACAACAAAGGCCATGCAACAAACAAAGTCGTCGCCTCTGATTTTCTAATTGCTATTGACTTCGGAACCAATTCTCCGAAGACTATGTGCATCATCGTTACAACAAGGAAACTTCCCGCCAAAGCCATCGTAGAAAGCGTTTCTGGTGCAATGTCAATATTCAATTCAGAAAACGCCGCTTCTAAAATATGATGCATCGTGCTTTCTCCTATGAAACCGAGTGCCAGACTGGCAAGCGTAATTCCCAGCTGTGTAGCAGAGAGATAAGCGTCTAAGTTTTTGATGATTTTTTCGGCTTGTTTTGCGGAGGCATTTCCTCCTTCTGCCTTGATTTGAATTTGAGAGTGGCGCACTTTAACTATCGAAAACTCTGCCGCCACGAAAAAGCCATTAAGTATTACAAAAAATAATGCTAATAAAAGTTTTAATAAACTATCGGGGTCCATTTAATTTAAATTGTTAAACAAAAATAGTATGCAAATATAACTAATAAATATTTATCCGACCAAACTTATTGATTTAGGTTAAGGTATTTTGACAAAATATGCCTTATATTTGCTGTCTTAATTTTAATTTATGAAAGCAGAAGTAATTACAAAAATTGGTGCAGAGAAATATCTAATGAACATCTCTGCTGGTAAAAACAGCATTATCGGTGATGAACCCGCAGCTAAAGGTGGACAGGAAAAAGGATTTAATCCACTAGAGCTTTTGGCTTCGGCTCTTTCATCTTGCACCACTGCAACTATCAAAATGTTTGCAGACCGCAAAGAATGGGAGGTAGAAGAAGTTTCTGTAAAAGTTCTTTTTGATAATGAAACTAAAGAAGGTGTTTCCCAATTCAAAAAAATCATAGAAATAAAAGGAAATCTTACCGAGGAGCAGCGCAACATACTGCACAAAACAGCCCACGCCTGCCCTATTCAGAAAATTCTCACTGGCGAAATTGCTATAGAATCTGAACTACTTCCTTAAAAAATCTCAATCAGAAACAAAAAAATCAGAAATCTTCAAAAGGATTTCTGATTTTTTTAATGAATATTTATAGCTCAAGTGCTTTTTTCTCATTGTTTTCCATAAGCAACTCCACTGGATTTTCTATGGCTTCTTTCACAGCCACTAAGAATCCTACAGACTCACGACCATCAATTATTCTATGGTCATAAGAAAGCGCCAGATACATCATCGGACGGATTTCCACCTGCCCATTGACAGCCACAGGGCGTTCTAAAATGTTATGCATCCCTAAAATCGCACTTTGTGGCGGATTAATAATCGGTGTAGAAAGCATAGAACCGAAAGTCCCTCCATTAGTAATAGTAAAAGTTCCGCCAGTCATCTCATCTACAGAAATATTCCCATCACGAACTTTCGTAGCTAAATCTTTAATTTTCAACTCAATACCTTTAAAGGACAAAGTCTCTGCATCTCTGATAATCGGTACCATAAGTCCCTTTGGCCCAGAAACTGCCACAGAAATATCACAAAAATCATAATTGATTTTTTGGTCGCCATCTATCGCCGCATTCACATCTGGATAAAGTTTCAAAGCTCTGGTAACCGCCTTTGTGAAGAAAGACATAAAACCAAGTCCTACGCCATGTTTCTGTGTAAATTCTTCTTTATAAAGTTTTCTCAGCCTGAAAATTTCGCTCATATCCACCTCGTTGAAAGTAGTAAGCATAGCTGTTTCATTCTTCACAGAAACCAATCTAGCCGCCAGTTTTCTCCTTAAAACAGAAAGTTTCGTAACGGTCTGTTTGCGGTTTCCTTGCGCTCTTCCCATCGCTGCGACAGCTTTTATAGCATCTTCTTTGGTGATTTTTCCGCCCACTCCTGTTCCTGTAACTTTATCAGAATCAATACTATTCTCCTTCAAAATCACTTTTGCTAATGGAGAAGATGGATGAGATTCCTCTTTTTTAGGCTCTTGTGTAGGAGCAGCCACTGTTTGTGTTTCCACTTTCATTTCCGAAGCGGGTTTTTCTGTTTTCGCGGCTGACCCTTGTGCGGACATATCTATAAGGCAGACTACCTGTCCCACTTTTACTACATCTCCTTCCTCGGCTTTTAGGGTAATTACCCCTGACTGCTCGGCTGGGAGTTCTAGTGTCGCCTTATCAGAATCTACCTCTGCTATCGGCTGGTCTTTTTCTACAAAATCACCATCTTTTACTAACCAAGATGAAATTTCTACTTCTGTGATGGATTCGCCTGGTGAAGGCACTTTCATTTCTAATATAGACATAGCTCTAAGTCTTTATTTGTTAATAAACTCTATTGTTTATCTTATTAAATTTTCTAAATCAAACACTCGCTGGATTACCTGTTTTTGGTTTTTATCAAAACCTTTGTGCGTTCCTGGAGCAGGCGTACCGCTGGACACTGGCGCGATTACCTGAATATCTGTATTTCTCAAGTTTCTCAAAATATACGCCCAAGCTCCCATATTTTCTGGTTCTTCCTGCACCCATACTATTTCTTTATTATGGGCATATCTGTTCATTATCCCTGCAAGAGTTTCCTTATCCAAAGGATACAGCTGTTCCAATCTTACTAGCGCCACTCTTTCCTCATTTAGCTCTTCTCTTTTTGCTAAAAGCTCGTAGTAGATTTTACCACTACATAGGACTACTCTCTGCACTTTTTCAGCATCTATCAGAGTATCATCTATCAAAGTTTGGAACTCTCCTTTCGCCATTTCTTCAATACTGGAAACTACTTTTGGATGTCTCAACAAGGATTTCGGAGTCATTACTACTAATGGCTTTCTGAATGGCAGTTTCATTTGTCTTCTAAGCAAATGGAAATAATTGACCGGCGTGGTACAATTTGCCACAAAAATATTTTCATTAGCACAAAGCGTAAGGAATCTTTCCAATCTCGCGGAAGAGTGCTCTGCGCCCTGCCCTTCCATTCCGTGAGGAAGCAGCATCACAAGTCCGTTTTGGATTTTCCATTTTTCCTCTGCTGCCACCAAATATTGGTCTATGATAATCTGTGCTCCATTGGCAAAATCCCCAAACTGCGCCTCCCAAATCGTAAGGGTTTTCGGAGAAGCAAGGGCGTAGCCATAGTCAAAACCAAGAACTCCATATTCAGAAAGATGGGAATTATAGATATCAAATCTGCTGTCAGAAACATTTTTTAAATAAATATATTCTTCCTCCGTATCTTCCGTTTTCAGAACGGCGTGACGGTGAGAAAAAGTCCCACGCTCCACATCCTCGCCCGAAATACGGACATTATAGCCCTCTTTCAGCAGAGAAGCATACGCCAACAATTCCCCTAACGCCCAGTCTAACTCGTTGGTTTCCTGAACCATTTTCAGCCGCTGCTGGAAAAGACGAATAATTTTATTAATGAATTTTTTATCGCTTGGAAGCTCAAAAAGTTTTTGCGCTAATTCTTTTAATTCTGCTAAATCAAATCTGGTATCCACCTTTTCCAAGGTTTTTCCCACAGCTGATTTTGAAAAATCACGCCAATCTTCCTCCATGAAAATAGACATCTGATTGCGCTCTATTTCCTTCGCTGCCTCAAAATTCTCATCCAAAAGGAGCTTAAACTCCTGCTCCATTTCTGCGATGATTTCATCCGAAACGATGCCTTCCTGAAGCAGTTTTTGTTTATAAATTTTCCTTGGGTTAGGATGATTTGCGATTATATCATATAGTTTAGGCTGGGTAAATCTTGGTTCATCCCCTTCGTTATGTCCATATTTTCGGTAACCTAAAAGGTCTATATATACATCTTTATGAAATTTGGCTCTATAATCCGCCGCAAAACGAATAGCATGCACCACAGCCTCCACATCATCAGCATTGATATGCATCACAGGCGAATCTGTAACTTTCGCTATATCAGTACAATAAGTAGAAGAACGAGCATCGAGATAATTGGTAGTAAAACCTACCTGATTATTGACCACGATATGCACCGTTCCGCCTGTTTTATAGCCGTCCAGCGTCATCATTTGAGCGATTTCATAGACAATTCCCTGCCCTGCAATGGCAGCATCTCCATGAATAACAATCGGTAAAACTTTGGTGTAATCTCCTTTGTATTGGTCTATTTTTGCTCTACAAATCCCTTGAACCAAAGCTCCAACGGTTTCCAAGTGAGATGGGTTAGGAACGAGATTGATTCTAACCTCCTCGCCAGAAGCCGTGGTCACTCTTTTAGATGCACCGAGATGGTATTTCACATCGCCAGAGAAGACATCTTCATCGAATTCCTTTCCTTCGAATTCAGAAAAAATTTCTTTATATGATTTTTGGAAAATATTACTCAGAACATTCAGCCTCCCACGGTGAGCCATTCCCAAAACTACCTCATCTACACCATGTTGTGAAGAATAGCTAATAAGCTGATCTACTGCTGGGATAAGGGACTCGCCACCTTCCAGAGAGAACCTTTTTTGCCCGACAAATTTGGTATGAAGAAAGCGCTCAAAAGCGATGGCTTGGTTTAGTTTATGCAAAATCTGGCGTTTCTCCTCCACGGAAAGAATTGGGTGATTTTCGTTTTCTGAAATCCATTTTCTGATGAAATTTTTCTCCTCCACATTTTTGATGTGAATATATTCCACCCCGATAGAGTCACAATATATCTGCTCTAAACGCTTGATAATTTCTTCCAAAGTAGCTGGAGCAGGCATTCCGACCTGTGTAGCACAGTCAAATTTCTTACCTAAATCTGCCCTAGTGAGACCAAAATTCTCAATATCAAGAGTCGGCGAATACTCCCTACGCTTCCTTACAGGATTGGTCTTAGTAAAGAGATGCCCTCTGGTACGATAAGCTTCAATGAGATTGATAACCTTAAATTCCGTGAGGATATCCTCTGGCACGGCACCTGTATTTATGGCTGTCTGCACCACTTGAGGGACTTCCTGCACTGATTCTCCATAATTCTCTAATGCAAAATCAAAGCCCTGAAAAAACGACTTCCACGAAGGCTCTATACTATCAGGACTCTGAAGATATTGTTGATACATACTGTCTATCAACTCTATGTGCGCTGTATTTAAAAATGAAAACCTGTCCATTACATTTTAATTCTCCTACTTTTTTTGAGGTACAAATTTATAAATTTTAGTCTTAATTTTAGTAAACTGGGAATGATAATTTCAGTACCACATCATTCTCATTATACGGAGCCTCTACAAATAGTTCTTCCAGCTTTCCGTTTTGAAGAAGATCTTTCCTTATCTTATCCAAAAGTTTGGCTATAGCTTTGGTTCGCTGCTCGTATCTTCCTTTATAATATATGCTGTAATACTTTGATTTTTTAATGGTTCTAAAAGCAAAATTATTATCCGAAACATTCACTTTTTGGGATAAAGGAACTCCATAGAAATACGAAACTTCTTTGTTTTTAAGTTCTCCTGCCTCCATGAAAAGCACTGGCTCTCCGAACTCATCTTCTCGTTTTGAAAGGTCTTTGGTCACATAGCTGAAAACCCTATTGTGATTGATGACTATATTTTTAAACAAAGCTCCTTTTTTATTAGATGTGCTCACATTCACACCCAGAAACAACCTTTCATCCTGCTCCTCTATCATGATGCTGTCATATTTTATCTGATTGAACATCACCTCTTTATCAACTTTTCCTGAAAGCAGATTGGTAAGGTTTTTGACACTTACAGTTACATTATTATTTATATAGCTTTCTATATCAGAATCTGCCGCCTTAAACCTAAGCAACAGAGGATATTTAGGCGTATTCACCTGCCACACAATCTTGGTTTTGTCTCCTTTCGGAAAAAATTTTACATTGATTTTATATGGAACTTCTTTTCGTTCTTGGTATAGCTCATAGCTGATACTCTTATTTTCTTTCACTTTTCTGATAAAAACCTCTCCATATTTATTTTTGTCCTTTGTATGATTGTAGCTCATGGAACTTCCCTCTCCTTCGTATGGCAAGAAATAACGGTAACGATAATCTTTATCAGACAAAAAATAATCATTCCATCTCGTAAGGTTCTGTAAATCATCAAACTGCGGAAAAACTTTATCCAAAGGAAATTCTATTTCCTTTTCTACCACAAAAGAATTTTTCTCCTCAAAAAAATAATACATCACAGCCGTATAGCCTGATGCCAACAAGACTAATAAAAGCAAAATAATCTTAAACCAGCGCACTACAAAATATTTTAAGCAAATATATAATATTTCCGCATTTTTACCGAACAATTTGTGCATATAAATTCACTCCTCCATTCTTCATCAAAGCCATAAAAGAAAAAAATAAAATTTTCTTACCTTTGTCTCATGCAAAAAATCTTAATAGTAGAAGACGAAAAAAGTATCTCTAACATCTTGGAAAACATACTTTCAGAGGAGATACAAGGCTCTGAAATTACCATTGCAGAAAATGGTCTGGATGCCTATAAATTGATAGAGAAAAATGACTTTGACCTGATTATTTCAGACATCAAAATGCCTAAATTATCAGGAAACGAACTCCTCACCCAAAGTCTTTCAATAAAGCCTGAAAGCGTTTTTCTAATGATTTCGGGACATGCGGATATAGAAACCGCCGTAACCTGCCTGAAAAACGGAGCGTATGATTTCATCTCCAAGCCTATTGATATCAACAGGCTGATTACGAGTGTAAAAAACGCCTTGGAAAAGAAGCATTTACAGAATACTAAAAATTCACTCATAAAAGAAAACACCCAGCTGAAAAAGAAAGTTAGCAAAAAATACCAAATGATTGGCGAATCTCCTGCTCTGAAAAACATTCAGAACATGATAGAGAAAGTAGCGCCATCTGATGCCAGAGTCCTAATCACAGGTTCCAATGGTTCTGGAAAAGAGCTGGTTGCACACGCCATCCATTCCCTCAGCGAACGCAGCAAAAACCCTATCGTGGAGGTAAACTGCGCTGCTATCCCTTCAGAGCTTATTGAAAGTGAACTCTTTGGACATGTAAAAGGTTCTTTCACAGGCGCTATCAAAGACAAGCAAGGGAAATTCGAACAAGCCAACGGCGGTACTCTTTTCTTAGATGAAATCGGTGATATGAGCCTCGTAGCTCAAGCCAAAGTCCTTCGTGCTTTGCAGGAAAATAAAGTTTCGCCTGTGGGAAGCGACAAGGAAATAAAAGTAGATGTGCGCGTGCTGGCAGCGACCAACAAAGATTTGAAAAAAGAAATAGAAGCAGGAAAATTCCGTGAAGACCTCTATCACAGGCTTTCCGTGATAGAAATCCATGTTCCTTCTCTAGATGAAAGAAAGGACGATATTCCTATTTTAGTGAAACATTTCGCCAAACTCATCTCGGAGGAGCAGGGAACTTCGGTAAAAGAATTTGACGACAAAGCCATAAAGACCCTCCAAAATTTCTCATGGACGGGAAATATCCGAGAACTTAGAAATGTAGTAGAAAGGCTGATTATATTAGGTTCAAACCCTGTAACAGCAGAAGATGTAACCAATTTTGTAAGAAAATAATTTTATGCTTTTATCGCTTAATCTTAAATATACCCGAGAATGTTTTAAACTTGCTCTCCCTGTGATGCTTACACAGCTGGGACAGGTTTCCGTGAATTTGTTTGATAATATGATGGTGGGAAATATGCTGGGCTCCAATGCACTGGCTTCCACTGCATTAGCGAACTCTGTTTTTATCTCTGTTTTTATTTTTGGTGTTGGAGTTTCATTTGCCATTCCACCATTAGTCTCTGAGGCTCAGGCTCAGAAAGACCATGACAGAATCAATAGTGTTTTTCGCCACGGAGCAGTGATAAATATCCTTATCGGAACAATTTTGACTTTCATCCTGTTAGCAATAGCACCATTATTACACTACGCCAAACAGCCAGAGGAAATCATTCCTGATGCTATTTTATACCTTTCTATCATTTCGCTGAGTGTAATTCCGATAATGAAATTTCAGACTCTGAGAGAGGTTTCCGAAGGGCTGTCCTACACCATCGGCGTAACGATAGCCACTGTTTCTGCGAACCTCATCAATGTAATTTTGAATTATGTTTTCATGAAAGGTCTTTTCGGATTGGAACCGATGGGTGTGGCTGGAGCTGCCTATGCAACACTGATTGCAAGGATTTTCTCCGTTATTTTCTTGTACATCGTGATGAAAAGAAATTCCATCACAAGAAGATACATTAACGAGCTGAGTTTCAAGGTTTCTCTTTTCAAAAAGGAAATGTTCCAAACTCTGCTGAAATTAGGTCTTCCTACGGCTATGCAGTTGTTTTTCGAGGTGACGGCCTTTGCTTTGGCAGCCTTTATCTGCGGTATGGTAAGTACCACGGACATTGCTGCTCACCAAGTTACCATAAGTATGGCTTCCTTTACCTTTAATCTTTGTGCTGGTTTTGGCGTGGCTTCTACGATTATGATTGGAAAAAAACGAGGAGAAAAAGATTTCGTAGCCGTAAGGGAAATAGGAATTAACAACATGAAAATAGTTTTCCTATTCATGCTTATAAGCTGTCTGACCTTTACCATTGGTAAAAATGTCCTGCCTACATTCTTTACAAAGGAAGATGAAACAGCCGTGATTGCTCTGGCTTCGCAGCTGCTGGTTCTCGCTTCGCTTTTTCAGCTTTCGGATGGATTACAGCTGGTTTCTTTGGCGTGTCTGCGCGGATTACAAGATGTGAAAGTACCAAGTATCATTACATTCATCGCCTACTGGATAGTAACGCTTCCATTAGGATTTTTCCTCTGTATAACCATGGAAATGGGCGCTTATGGTATGTGGGTAGCCTTTGGGATAGGACTTACCATTTCTGCTACGCTGCTTGCTGTCCGATTTTTAAAAATCAGTTCTCAAAATAAAAAATAGAGATTTGGTTTAAATCCTAAATAAATGGATAATAACAAAATAAATAAAATAAGCAAATACATCCTAATAGGATTTGGGTTATTAGTTGTAGGTTCTTTCATGAGAGATATATTTATATATGGACCTAGATTAAGAGAAAAAGGAAGATATACAATAGGATATACATATAAATATAGTCAATATAAAGGAGGTTCGCGCATTTATTATAAATATAAAGTTGGAAATAAGTTGTATTATAGCAATACCGCAGTTGGAGGAATTAAAAAAAATAGACTGCTTGAAAAGAGATTTTTAGTAAGATATGTATATGATGATATCGATTTAGAAGAGATATTATTAGTATATCCAGTCCCAGACAGCATAAAAGATGCCCCGCCAGAGGGCTGGAAGAAAAAGCCAGAATGGGCAGTAGAAACAGCCATTTCAAACTCGGATTGGTGGTAAATCATAATCTCACAAAATAAAAAAACCTCCTTTTTAAGGGAGGTTTTCATTTTGCTTTAAATTTATAATATTTTAGGGAATTTCGCTGGATTGCTTTCGTGGAAAAGGTCATATACTTTTTCTACGATGTCTTCCACAGACGGCTTAGAGAAATAGTCCCCATCCGATGCGTAGGCTGGTCGGTGGTTTTTAGCAGCTATAGTCAGCGGTTTGCTGTCTAAGTATCTAAATGCCCCTTGTTTCTCCAAAATCTGCTGCATGATATACGCCGAAGCTCCACCCTCTACATCTTCATCTATTACAGCAAGGCGATTGGTTTTCTTCACACTTTCGCTGATTTCCGCTGACAAGTCAAACGGCAATAGTGACTGAACATCTATCACCTCAGCATCTATGCCTAGTTTTGCCAATTCTTCCACAGCTTCCGTTACGATTTTCCAAGTAGAACCGTAGGTCACCAGCGTAATATCCTTCCCTGCTCTGGTGATTTCCACCTTTCCGACAGGCACGGTAAATTCACCGATGTTGTCTGGTTGTTTTTCTTTCAATCGGTAGCCGTTCAGCGGTTCTATGATAAGCGCAGTGTCATCAGAATTCAGCATTGTATTATAGAATCCTGCCGCCTGAGTAAGGTTTCTCGGTACTAAAACCATCATTCCTCTTACCAAGTTCAGAATCCCTGCCATAGGCGACCCTGAATGCCATACACCTTCCAAACGGTGTCCGCGGGTTCTCACGATAACAGGAGCTTTTTGACCACCTTTGGTTCTGTATTGTAAAGTCGCCAAATCATCGCTCATTCCTTGCAGACAATATAAAACATAGTCCAAATACTGGATTTCTGCAATCGGTCTTAAACCTCTCATTGCCAGACCAACCCCTTGCCCTAAAATAGTCGCTTCACGGATTCCTGTATCTGCAATTCTGGTTTCGCCATATTTTTCCTGCATTCCTTCAAGTCCTTGGTTCACATCACCGATGCTTCCTGTATCTTCACCAAAGATTAATGTTTCTGGATATTTCTCAAAAATCTTGTCAAAATTATTACGGATAACTACCCTTCCATCCAAAATCTGAGAATCTTCGCTGAAAACTGGTTTTATTTCTGGAATATTTACAGCTTTCCACTCTGATTCACTATACAAATGAGATGAATAATTATCAGCCTCTTTCTCTGAAATTCTTTCATAAACCTGCACCAGATTTTTTCTATCGCTGGTATTTTGCTCTCTCGTAGCCCAAAGCACTTTTCTCACCAATGCAAAAATATCCTTTTTGCCTACTGTAACTAGTGCTGAAAATTTCTCCAACAATACAGCAACTTCTGGCTGATTTTCAAACTGTTTTACCAATGGTAAAACTTGGTTTTGTATATGGTCTATTGAGGCTCTATATTCCGCCCAAGCCTTCTTCTGCTGCTCTCTCACAAAGGCTTTCGCTTCTTTTTCTATCTCATCCAGCTCCTCCACAGAAGAAAGTGTCTGCTCTTCGCCATCTATTTGGATAGAATAATTTAAAATCCATTCTCTAAATTTATTAAGACAATCAAACTCCGTTTCAAAGTTCATTCTCTCCTCATCCTTATATCTCTCATGAGAACCAGATGTAGAGTGTCCCTGCGGCTGTGTAACCTCTATAATATGCAAAATCACAGGAATGCTTTCCTCCCTTGCCAACTGCTCTGCACGGGCATAAGCCTCCAAAAGCATCGGGTAATCCCACGCTCTTACTTGGATAACCTCGCATCCTTGCTTGTCGTCTTCTTTTCTTTGGAAACCAGCCAAAATTTCAGATAAATCTTCCTTTGCTCTTTGGTTGTGTGTAGGAACAGAAATTCCGTAGCCGTCATCCCAAATAGACATAATCATCGGCACCTGCAAAGCACACGCCGCATTGATAGTTTCCCAAAAATGCCCTTCCGCCGTAGATGCATCTCCGATTGTCCCAAAAGCCACTTCCTGCCCATTGTGGGAGAATTTTTCAGAGCCTTGGAATTTTACTTCTTTATAAACATTAGACGCCAGAGCCAGCCCAAGAAGTCTCGGCATCTGCCCTGCTGTAGGCGATATATCGGATGAAATATTTTTAATCTGTGTCAAATCTTTCCAGCTTCCGTCTTCATTCAAAGAACGAGTCGCAAAATGGCACGGCATCTGTCTCCCTGCCGAAGCGGGTTCGCGCTCCACATCAGTATCTGCATAGAGCTGAGCAAAAAACGCATCCACACTCAAAACCCCCACTGCCATCGCAAAAGTCTGGTCGCGGTAATATCCTGAACGCCAGTCTCCCTCGCGGAAAACCTTTGCCATTGCTAACTGCGGAAGTTCCTTCCCATCTCCTACAATCCCGAATTTTGCCTTTCCTGTAAGAACCTCTTTTCTCGTTAAATAACTTGCCTCACGGGAAATTCTTCCCAAACGATAATCATCTAAAACTTGCTTTCTAAAATCCTGAAATGAAACCTGTTCTGTTTCTATGTAATTAGACATAATTATTTATTTTGTTATTTGTCTTTATCTTTGTTAAACTTTATTCTTTATCTCAAAAACTCCTCCAAACCTATTGTTTTCTGCTCTCCGCTGTCCAAGTTTTTCACGGTCACCTGCTGGTTTTTAATCTCATCACCTCCGTAAAAAACAATCTCTGGAATTTCTTTCTTCTCGGCGTAAGTAAATTGTTTTTTCAGTTTGGCATTTTCTGGGTACAGCTCCGCAGAAACTCCTTTGGCTCTTAGTTTTTGGATTACTTTCATCGCCTCGGTTGCCTCCTCATCACCATAATTCGCAAAAAGGTATTCTATTTTAGGCGTTTTATTGTCAGCAAAAAGCCCCAATTCCTGCATAACAAGGTAAATTCTATCCAGCCCAAATGAAATCCCAATCCCCGAAATTCCCTTCACACCGAAAACCTCCGTAAGATTATCATACCTTCCACCGCCGCCGATAGACCCCATCTGGACGCCCTGAGCCTTTACTTCAAAAATCGCTCCTGTGTAGTAGTCCAAACCGCGGGCAAGGGTAATATCAAAAACCAAAACCTCCTCATTTACACCCAGTTCC
>JABCOA020000047.1 GCA_013333875.2 Flavobacteriaceae bacterium
ATAAAAATGAGTTTACAACAAAAAATAGAAGAAGCTTGGGAAAATAGAGAATTATTAAAACAAGCTGATTATCAGGAGGCTGTTCGCTCTGTAATCCGTGAATTGGATTTAGGGAAAATAAGAGTAGCAGAGCCTGTTTCTGATGGATGGCAGGTGAATGAATGGGTGAAAAAAGCGGTGGTGATGTATTTCCCTATCCAGCAGATGAAAACGATAGAGGTAGGACCTTTTGAGTTTCATGACAAAATTCCATTAAAGAAAAACTATGCAGAGAAGGGGGTTCGTGTTGTTCCTCATGCAGTGGCAAGAGAGGGAGCTTTTATTGCTTCGGGGGCTATTTTGATGCCTTCTTATGTAAATATTGGTGCGTATGTAGACAGCGGAACTATGGTTGATACATGGGCTACAGTAGGTAGTTGCGCTCAGATTGGTAAAAATGTGCATCTAAGCGGAGGAGTAGGTATTGGTGGAGTTTTAGAGCCATTACAGGCTGCTCCTGTGATTATAGAAGATGATGTCTTTGTGGGTTCTAGATGTATAGTAGTAGAGGGGGTTCGTGTGGAAAAAGAAGCAGTTTTGGGAGCGAATGTAGTTCTTACAGCATCTACTAAAATTATAGATGTGACAGGGAATGAACCTGTGGAGCTAAAAGGCAGAGTTCCAGCTCGTTCGGTAGTGATACCAGGGAGCTATACTAAAAAATTTCCAGCAGGGGAATATCAGGTACCATGTGCTTTGATTATCGGTAAGAGAAAGGAATCTACGGATAAGAAAACCTCTCTGAATGATGCTCTTAGAGAAAATAATGTTTCTGTATAATATATTTAAAGCGCTCTAATTAGGGCGCTTTTTTGTTAAAAATAGGGAGAACATGGAAGAGCTGAAAAATTGGATAAAAGAAAATCCTTTAGCGTTTGGGGGAGTGCTTTCGCTTATGTCTTTTGTCTTTGGGGTTTGTTTGGTTTTGGGAGCAGTAAAGGACTGGGACTGGCTGTATGAACCTGATGAACATTATCAAAACAACTGGACTATGGGGCAGATAAGCCGCTATATGGGGAGGGATGTTGCTCGTTTTATAGGATTTTTAGGCGGGTTGTTTTTTATGGGAATAGGGCTGTATTTTATGTATCAAATTTACAGTGAATGGAAGTGAAAATTTAATCAATTTTAAAGTTTAAAATGTACAGAATAGAGTATTTACAATTTAATGAGCTAAAGCAAGAGGTGATGTCTGAAGAAGATACATTACAAAACATCATAGATATTTGGCTTAATTGCAAACCTAACAAAGAACAAAAAAAATATCTTACAAATGCAGAAGAATGGGCTAAATATGCCTTTGAAAACAATGAGTATTATGTAATGACTATTTTTAAGGACGAGGGAATATTTGCCTTTATAGAAGTGTACCCTCGGACTATAAATATTAAGTTTATAGACTCATATCAAGGTAAGTATATGTTTCCTTTATTCTTGCGATATGATCGTGTTGATGGGTACGAATATTTTAAATCAGAAAAAATTGTTTATTTCGAGAATAACGATTTATTTTTACAGGGAATAACAAATAAGACTTTTACTCCTCGTAAAAATACTTGTACCTCAATAGATTTCGCTTTAGATAATAGGGCTTCTGTTACTATTACAGAAACTTATCCCCCTAAAAAGGACTGGAAAACAGCAGATAAAATGATTGATATAAATACCTCTCATAACTTTATCCGTTGTCCTAAGCGTTATGATGATTTCTTATATTTACTTGACTATAAAAACAACATCAAAAGTGAATATTTTGATATAGAAAAATTAAGGTGAATATTTGGTGATTTTAAAAACCGCGAACATTGTTTGCATAATTAAGAATTATAAAACTAAGATTTGAAAATCAGTGATAATTAAAACATGAATATAGAAGAAATTAAAAAGAAATTGCAAATACTTTTGGAATTTCCTCAGCTAAAAAAGCACAGAGAAGTGTATATAAATCCTGTGCTGAAAGAAGAAAAAGTAGCCCAAATAGAGAAAGAGAATCGCATCACTTTCCCCACAGATTATCGTACTTTTATCACCGAAATCGCCAACGGCTGTGTGGGTCCCGATTACGGATTGCGTTCCCTTAAAGAAGCAACGGAAGATTTGATGTGGAAAGACCGGACTATAGACCTCTTTACGCCTTTCCCTTACACCGAACATTGGAATGAAGAGGAATGGCTTAATAGTATTGATTGGGACGGTGGTGAGCGCCCTACGCCAGAGGAGGTGGAATCCTATATGGATACAAAGCGCATTAGCGGTTGCTTGCAAATATGCCATATAGGGCACGGCGCTTCTTATCTTTTGGTGGTGAATGGTAAAGAAAAAGGCTATATATGGCTCGATAGTCGTCAGGATTATGGCGGACTGTCGCCTGAATTTAATGAAAAAGGAGAAAAACTCACCTTTGAGATGTGGTATACCGACTGGCTGAATGAGGTAGTAGCCCCTGAAAAAGTGTGGTTTGAGAAATCACTTCAGTTTATCAAAAAGGCTTTCCCAAAGATAGAGGAAACAGATTTTAGG